>DDYQ01000153.1:0-3550 GCA_002348005.1 Desulfobacteraceae bacterium UBA2230
CAGGTGCTGATCGGCATCGGCGAAGAGACCGGGATTGAAATCCCCGAAAGCGACTATGCCCAGGTCTTCACCCTGGCGGGGATGCTCGACTACCTTGCGCGCCGCCAGAGCTGAAATGCCCGTCCAGGTCATCGACGGCGGCGTCATGGACTACCGTCTGGCCTTCGTCCTCCAGGAGCGACTCGTCAGCGGCATCGCCGACCGTCTCGAACCGGAAACCCTGCTGCTGCTGGAACATCCCGGCATTTACACCATCGGTGCCGGAGGCGACGCGGCCAATCGCCGCGATCCGACAATTATTCCGCTCCGCGTTAACCGGGGAGGAGACATCACCTGGCACGGTCCGGGGCAACTGGTGGGATATCCGTTGGTGAATCTGGGGGAACGGGGCCGGGATCTGCACCGCTGGCTGCGTTTTATCGAGGAAGTTCTGATTCAAACGGTGGCGGGCTACGGCGTTGCAGCCTGGCGGGTTCCCGGAAAAACCGGGGTCTGGTCGGCGGGGGGGAAGCTGGCATCTATCGGCGTCGGCGTGCGGCGCTGGGTCAGCCTGCACGGCTTTGCCCTGAATGTAGACCCCGACCTGACCCCCTTCGCCAGGATTCATCCCTGTGGCATGCCGGGCTGTCCCATGACCTCGCTGCGGCGGGAATGTGGCCGCGCCCCTTCCCTGGCCGAGGTAAAAACAAGCGTGACAAAGACTTTCCGGATACTGCTGGAAAAAAGGTTGCCGGTCACGCCCCGGGCTGAGGGGTCCGCGGCAGGGTGAAAAAGAATTTCGTTCCTCGGCCGAGATCGCTTTCCGCCCAGATTCGACCGCCATGCGCTTCCACGATTTTTTTCGTCAGGTACAAACCGATACCGAGTCCCGGAGGGGCGGTATCGGTAGCGTCCACGCGATAGAATTTGTCGAAAATCCGCTCCTGTTGCTCCGGCGCAATCCCTATCCCCAAATCCTCGACCCCAACCAGAAGCCGATCGTCGAACCATTCGGCATGAATATGGATGTCGCTCCCGGCGGGGGAAAACTTCACGGCGTTGCCGAGCAGATTTTCCAGAACCTGGACGATCTTGGCCTGATCGACGGCAAGGCGGTACTCTTTCCCGGGGCACTGGACGTGAAACCGCCTGTCGCCGCACTCCCTCTGAAAATGGCCAACCAGCTTGCGAAGTTCCTGAAGGACGTTGCAGGGGCCGATGTCCAGGCAAAGGATGCGGCCGGTCTCGATCCGGCTGATGTCCAGCAGGTCGTCGATGATTTTCTCCAGGGCAAGGGACTTCTCCCGGATGATCGTCAGAAACTCCCGCTGCCGTTCGCAATCGAAATCGCCGTCGCAAAGCAGTTCGGCGTAACCATGGATGACCGCCAGCGGGGTGCGTAACTCATGGGAAGCCGTCGCGATGAATTCGCTTTTGATACGGTCGCCCTCTCGCAGGGCCTCTTCGGCCTCCTTACGTTCGGTGATGTCCGTCACGGCCCCGTACAGGACCAGCTCCCCCTCGGCGGCTCCGTCCTCGCAGCGACTCTTTTCCTGGACCCAGCGAACCTTGCCTGCGCGGGTTACAATCCGGAATTCGATCGACTTGCAATCCCCCGGCCGCAAGTCGAACAGATAGGATTTCACGGCCGGCTGGTCCTCGGCATGCACCAGCGGCAGCCAGCAGCCCATATGGAGAATATCGCCAATGCTGTAGCCGGAAATGGGATGGACCGCACCGTCCACCCATTGTACGTGAAACGGTTCGGCGCCCCTGCGCGTACAATAATGGACATAATCCGAGGTCAGTCGAGCGAAGCGGCGGTAACCCTCTTCCATGGCCTTGCTTGCGGTGATGTCGAGCCAGGAACCGACCAATTCTTCGGCCCCCGTCTCTTCATCACGCACCAGACGGATTTCGCCGCGCAAACAGCGATATCGTCCGTCATGAGCCCGGAAGCGATACTCATGGGTTCGGCGGCCGGCTTGGGAGATCGCCGCCAGGTCGGCCAAAACCCGCTCGCGGTCGTCGGGATGGATGCACTCTTTCCAGAGAGAGGGGTTTACGAGAAAATCCTCCGGTCGATAACCCAGAAGATCTCGCACATTATCGCTGACGTAAGTCCCGGCATTGTCGCCGCCGACCGCGCAGGTATAGATGACGGCCGGGGAACCGTCCAACAGGTGTCGCATAAAAATACTTTCTGTAATTATATAGAATTCGCTTGAGAGGAGATACACCTAGTGATTTTATCGGAAAAGGCCGCTTTCTGTAAAGCCGTGAAAAGGTTTGACTCCCCCGGCGTGAGTCACTAAACTAGCCTATTCGAGCATTTGCGGAGAATTATTGATGATTCGCACCATTTTTTATTTTGCGACTTTTACTCCCTGGACCCTCTTCATCATCGTCACCGGCGTCCCTGTTTCCTTCATCAACCCGGACTATCTGCACAACTACGCCCGGCTCTGGGCCAAGGTTGGTTTGCGGCTGGCCGGGGTGCGGCTGCAAGTCAGCGGCCAGGAACATCTGCACCCCGACGCGCCGGTCATCTACATGTCGAACCATGCGAGCAATTTTGACATTCTGGCCCTGTTCGCCGGACTGCCGGGCCAGTTCCGCTGGCTGGCCAAGGAAGAGTTGTTTCGCATTCCCCTCTTCGGCCTGGCCATGCGCCGCATCGGCTACATCCCCCTCGACCGCTCCGACCGCAAAAAGGCTCTGCACAGCATGACCGAAGCGGCCAAACGTATCCGCGCCGGGGCCTCGGTGGTGATCTTTCCCGAAGGCACCCGCTCCGCCGACGGCATCCTGCAACCGTTCAAAAAGGGGGGCTTCCTGATCGCCCTCAAGGCCGCCGTGCCGGTACAGCCGGTGGCGATTTCCGGGAGCTTCGCGGTCATGCCCAAAACCAGCCGCTGGATTCACGGCGGGCTGATCGAGGTGCGCATTCTGCCGGCCATCGCCACCGCCGAGTTGGCCTCGGCCGACATCGAAACGCTGCGCGTAACCGTGCAGGAGCGGATCGCGGCGTCACTGGAGTCCGGCATATGAGCCTTCTGTCCCAGTCTCCGGAACTGCATCCCGACGCCCTGCGCATTCTCCCCCTGGGCGGGCTGGGAGAAATCGGGCTGAACCTGATGGTCCTCGAATGCCGGGGGGATCTGCTCCTTATCGACTGCGGCCTGATGTTCCCCGAAGCCTACATGATGGGGATCGACCTGGTCATTCCCGACGTTTCCGCCCTGGCCGGGCGGGAGGCCGACATCCGCGGGCTGGTCCTGACCCACGGCCACGAGGACCACATCGGCGCCATCCCTTTTCTCTACGAAACCCTCGGCTGCCCGCCCATCTACGGTACGGCCCTGACCCTGGGGCTGCTGCGGGGCAAGCTGGAGGAACACAAGCTGTCCGGCCGCGCCCGCCTGGAGACGGTTGCCCCCCGCCAGAGCGTCCAGCTCGGGGTCTTCGCGGTGGAGTTTTACCGCGCCGCCCACTCCATCGTCGACGGCGCCGGTCTGATCATCCGCACCCCGGCGGGAACGGTGATCCACACCGGCGACTTCAAGCTCGA
>DDYQ01000153.1:3569-4459 GCA_002348005.1 Desulfobacteraceae bacterium UBA2230
CTGCTGCTGATGGCCGACTCGACCAATGTCGAAAAGGAGGGCTATACCCTCTCGGAACGGGTGGTCGGCGAGGCCTTCCAGCAGATCCTCCCCGGTTGCACCGGACTGGTCATGGTCGCGACCTTTTCCTCCAACATCCACCGCATTCAGCAGGTGGTGGACGCGGCGGTTGACTGCGGGCGCAGCGTGCTGATCAACGGCCGCAGCATGGTGGCGAACACCGACATCGCCCGCAAGCTCGGCTATCTGAACATCCCCGACTCGGCCTTGATCGAACTGCGGGATCTGCGGGACATCCCCCGCGACCAGGTGCTGGTCATCACCACCGGCAGCCAGGGGGAACCCCTCTCGGCCCTCGCCCGTATCGCCATGGACGACCACAAGCAGCTGAGTCTGGAGCCGGGGGATACGGTCATCCTCTCGTCCAAGTTCATCCCCGGCAACGAGAAGGCCATCTCCGACCTGATCAACCACCTCTACCGGCGCGGCGCCGAGGTCTTCTACGAGACGACAAGCGAGGTCCACGTCTCCGGTCATGCCAGTCAGGAAGAACTCAAGCTCGTCCACTCCCTGGTCAAGCCCCGTTATTTCGTCCCGGTTCACGGCGAATACCGGCATCTGGTCAAACATGCGCAGCTGGCCCGGCGCATGGGGTTGGCACCGGAGCGAGCGGTCGTGCTGGAAAACGGACAACCCCTGCTGGTTTCGGAAAACGGCCTGCGCCTCGAAGAGCGGCTGGAAAGCGGGCGGATTTTCGTCGACGGCAANNTGCGCGACCGCAGCCATCTGGCCAATCACGGCATGGTCATGGTGATTCTGGCGATCAACCAGAAAACCGGTGAAATCCTCTACGGACCGGAGATCCACAGCAAGGGCTTCGTCACCGAGGA
>DDYQ01000001.1 GCA_002348005.1 Desulfobacteraceae bacterium UBA2230
AGGCGACTGCGAAATCGAAAAACCGCGGATCAGACCGAATGACGCTGACCGTATTCCCATTATATTCATATTCGGAATAGTTGAAGACGGCGGGATGAACCCCAAAGGTCTCCTGAAGGATCAGTTTGGGTTCGGAAGATGCCCATGCAACCCCGGAAAACAGGATGAAGGGCAATAGAATCCATGGCGCGATACGAAATCTTCTGGTCATAACAACTTCTCTTTCTTCTGCTTCAAGGGTGGCATTCAAGAAGTTCTGTGTTTCGACCCTGATCCCATGGCCGAACCTCTTCCGAAGACGATTTTCGAACCCGGTGCCTCCCGGTTTTCCGCAGGATCATCACCTGTCCACGCCTGCGTGAATGCCGATGGCCGGATCATAAAGATTGGCGCCCGCATGGCCGGTGCGCCTTGCGATGGCGCGGACAAAACCGAGGTATCTTCCCTGGTCCCTTTCAAGCGCTTCGGCATCGGATGGAAAAACGGATTTCCCTGTTGCTTCAAGAATTTTCTCGAATTCATACCAGTGACGCCACCCGTCCTGGAGCGTGTCCACGCGGATATCGGACATTGTGCTGCTTCGACGCCAGTGCTCGCGCCACCAGTCCGGCGTCTTGAAACTCCAGCACTCGTCCTCCCAGAAAACCTTTCCGTTCGCCAGAGGCCGGGAAAGGTGCTCCGGAATGTCATCAATCGGCTGCATCAAGCCCGGAACCACGATGCCCACAAAACCGTCGGGCCGCAGGAATCTCGACAGGTAGCCGAGATAGAGTATGTCCGTTCCAAAATACTGGTAGGCATCGACGGATACGATGACATCGAAGAACGCATTCGAAAACGGCAAGGCATGCGCCTCCGCACGCAGAGGAAAAACAAGGTCTCCCACTCCGGCCGCCTCCGCCCTTTTCCGGTTGTGATCCGGCGTAATCCAGAGATCGGCTGCCCAAACCTGTACGCCGAATTCCCGGGCCATAAAAATGCTGGTGAGCGCGCGCCCGCAACCCAGATCGAGAACGCGCATTCCGGGTTTGAGGGGCAGTGCATTCAGAAGCCACTCCGCAAGCCACAGCGCATTGGGTCCCATCTGGTTGTCGAGCACCCAATCCGGCTCGTATCGGCCGGAACGTGGAAACTCGGGTTTATTCAGAAGCATCCTTATATCCGTCATGATATCCCCTTCGCGTCACGGTGCGTAAAACCCATGATTCAAATTCTATCAATTTCTGAAAGGAATGAAAAGCCGGACCCGACGTTTCCAGAATAAGCCTCGATCCGTCAAACCCGTTTTCATTGCATGGATCGCACCCAAACAACCCTTTCGGTCTCAGGTTATGATGCCAAACGAGGCGAAGCGCTTGCAAAACCCTGCCGATATCGTTTAACATATTTTTAGTTATTTAAAGACTCCCCGCACTTCCCGTTCAACAGGCGGTCGCATAAAAACGCCTCGTGCGTGAGGCATCAGCCGCAGGAGGAGAATCATGTCTGCATCAGGCGCCGCAGGGCCGGCCGTCAGGAATCGTCTCACCTCGATCGACATGTTGCGCGGTCTCGTCCTGGTCATCATGGCGCTCGACCACGTACGGGACATGGTCACCCGACCGCTGAGTACGGACTACTCGGCTGCAATGGACTTTACCGCTTCCTCGGGCGCACTGTTTTTCACGCGCTGGGTTACGAACATATGTGCACCGACCTTTGTCCTGCTTGCCGGCATGAGCGCCTTTCTCTACAGCGCGATGCGGCAGCGGTCCACAGGCGAGGTCTCGTTCTTTCTGGTGAGCCGGGGCGTATGGCTCGTCTTCATCGAACTGACCGCAGTCCACTTTGCCTGGGCGTTCAACCTGCGGACGCTTCCCATTCTGCAAGTGATCTGGGCAATCGGGTGGGCGATGATCGCGCTCGCCGTTCTTGTCTATCTGCCCCGCGCTGCCATCGCGGCGGTCGGTGTAATCATGATAGCAGCCCATAACGGGCTTGACGGTGTGCAGCCGCCGCTCTCCGAAGCTTCTCCCGCGTGGGTGATTCTGCACATTCCAGGACCTGTCACGATCGGCGGGACTCCCGTTGCGTCCGTGATATACCCTTTGATTCCATGGATCGGCGTGATGGCGCTCGGTTATGCGCTCGGTTCATATTTTGTGACCCCTGATCCTGCGCGTCCCAAGCGGCTTCTGCAGATCGGCGGACTCCTGACCATCGCCTTCCTCCTGCTTCGCTCGATGAATCTCTACGGCGAGCCGGTTGCATGGACGCCGCAGCAGAATATGACCGCGACGCTCATCAGCTTTTTCAGCGTCACAAAGTATCCCCCATCCCTCCAGTTTCTGCTCATGACACTGGGACCCGCGCTGATGCTGCTTGGATGGTTCGAGCGGTTCACCGGGAGCATCGCTGCAAGGTTGATCACGATCGGGCGGGTCTCGTTCTTCTACTACGTTGTCCATCTCTACCTGATCCACGCCATCGCCCTTTCCATCGGGCTCTGGCAGGGCTACGGCGTACGCGACATGGCCGTTTTCTTTCTCGACTATCCGGAGAATTTCGGCATCTCCCTCGGCGGGGTTTACATCGTATGGATCTTCACCGTCCTGGCCATGTATCCCGCCTGCGCATGGTTCGCCGGCATCAAGGCGCGGCATCGCGATTGGCGGTGGCTCAAATACCTCTGATTGGAAATCAATAAGCGCAGCCGGATGTTCTCGGGCCGCGAAGAAGCTCTGGGATGACTCGTCCGGCAGTCCCCAAAGTGATTGCGGGATCGATTGAAGCGATCTTCTGATCCATCTCACGCCGGACCCGTTCGGCCTTCCGGGCAAGCGTCTTACCCTGATTCTCAAGCCGCAATCTGTCGTCACCATATTCTGTTCGAATGCGCCGGCTAAAACCCGGGTCGAATCCTTTCAAATCAACAGTTCCCTGAAAAATAAAATCCGCCTGGTTTAAATTGAAATAAATATCATTATGTTATACAGCATCGCAAAGCACAACGCATCGAAATCCATTTTTCCCTTAACTTCATTCGACAGGGGTGCGTCATGTCCTGGAAATCAACCCGTTGTCTAACGATCATCGCGCTTTTTCTGCTGATGCTGCCGCAGGGATGCAGCGATTCGGATTCGGATGACTCTGCGAATGAAAAATACATCGAGGCTTATACATTGGGAACCCAGGCATATATCTGGGGGTATCCTGTCGTCTCCAATTATAACCGTTTCAGGGTATTTTCCATGTTCACGGAAATCGATGTCAAAAACAAAACCCTTCCCCGGGCGCCGGTCAATCAGATATGTTTCCTGTCGGACTATGTCACACCCGATGAACGCTCCATCGTGGCGCCCAATCACGACACCATCTATGGCTCGGCCTGGCTGGACCTGAGCATCGAACCGATTGTACTGCGCATGCCGGATATGGGAAGTCGCTTCTGGATTTTCGAGATGTGTGATTTCTACACCGATGTCTTTGCCTCGCCAGGCACCCTGCATGGTTCTTCGGCAGGCAACTATCTGATCGTCGGTCCCGACTGGAACGGCGCAGCGCCGGAAGGCATGGTCGAGGTGATTCGAGCACCCACGCATCGGGTTTACCTGCTGCCTCGAATACTCCTAAGGGAGAATCCAGAGGATCTGGCCGAGGTACGCGAACTGATCAACCAGATCACGATTTGTCCATTAAGCGAAATCGACACGGCGCCAACCTATATCGATTATGCCGGCGTCCCACAAATTGAGGAACCCGATT
>DDYQ01000027.1 GCA_002348005.1 Desulfobacteraceae bacterium UBA2230
GCCTTAAATCCAGGTAAAAGGCCTCGCAAAGAGGCCAAGAGAGAGAAAAAGGCTGCACTTTAGGCCTCAAAATGAGCTCTCCCGCTCGTGACTTGAGCGATAATTTTTGAAATTTCATCCAAACTTCTATAATCCTGAGAAATCAGACTATCTTTCAAACCTCTCAAGTTACCTGTTATCTGTGTTTTCCACGCGAAACGTTGTAATATATACTTCGTGAAATTTGGTATCTATAATTGTCGGGTTACAACAATGCAATCGTGTCAATTCCGTATTTCATTATTGAATCCTTGTGATGACGATCGCGTCCTCCAAAGAGATTGAATTCAACACTGAGCTGTCCAGGATACGAAAACCTAGAAGTTGTTTACCGGCCATCTGATCATCAACAATTCCCGCAAGTTCCAGGCTGGTTTCCAGAAGGGTAATATATGCGATTTCAGCCAATTCGCTGACACCTAAAAAATATACCCGGGTTTTCTTCTGTTCGATCAGCCGGTCGAAAATCTCCCTGAAACTTGCCCTGGCATTTTTGTAGTACTGCATGGAGTAGTTGAAGTACTGGTACGTCAGGCGGCCCTTTTCGGCCAGTCCTCTGGGGGTCAGGATATACTGGATGCGGTTTCTGGGAATGGTGGTGATTTTGAAATAACCTTTGCGGACCAGTCGTTTGGTGAAGGCATTGACCAGTCCCAGAGAGATCTTGAGCCTCCTGGAGAGATCGCGCTGGGTCTGGATGGGGTTTTCGTCCAGCGCTTCAAGAATTTTCAGTATTTTAATGTCGCTTTGTTCCACGGGCGCTGAAAGAATCGGCTAACGAGGGATGGGTTGAAGGAAATAGCTCCGCCTGGTCAATCACATGGCCGGCCTGATTTGGATCTGTGTTTGCGGGTTAACGAGAAAGGGGGGTGGTCGATCAGAGAAAAGAGTGGGTGATCACCCGTTCAACTCCTCTACAATCTCTTCGCATGTGGCAGACCATTCCTGAAGCTACATCGAAGTTGTTCATGTATTGAACACAACTGTATGCAGGTGTCAATAAAAAACTCCAGACGCCGGCAAAGACATCTGGAGTTGTCTGAAATAAAAAGATTTACTTTTTGGTGGTGACTACGATTCGATCCCGGTTCGTCTCGAAGGTCTTTTCACCGATGCCTTTGACTTGCATGATGTCCTCCGGTTTCTGAAACCTGCCGTTCTTTTCGCGATGTTCGATGATGCGGTCCGCGTAGGATTCTCCCACGCCGGTCAGCGACATCAACTGCTCTTTGGTCGCGGTGTTGATATCCACCTTAGCCAATTCATCCGCCAACAGTGGCATCGCCAACGCCATCAAGAGAACTGCAATAACTGTAATGGACACCTTCTTTTTCATCTAACCTCCCTTTTCTTTTCAGCCAGCATTTGGCCCTTTAAAGAGTTTGAATTCGGCCGCAGAATTTAGACGATGGCCATTAATAGCGGTTTTTTATTCCCGGTCAATCCTATATAAATAGGGTATTATTGCGGTATATTTATAGGTATTCTGGTTTTGGCCGGGGACCGTTCGGTTGCTCCGGCAGGGCGATGTTTCACTTGCTTTATCGGACATCATTTAATAGTGATTTTTGGGTTTTAGTCCGGGATGTCTTTTTCGGGGTGTTTCGAACGATGGCGAATTCCAATAACGGATCCTGCGAATTTTCGGTACTGCCGCCGATTGCCGTGGTCGGCATGGGCTGCGTTTTTCCCGGCGCAGACAGCTCGGAGGCGTACTGGCACAATATTCTGAACGCCAGAACAATGTCGGCCGAAGTTCCCGCCTCCCGCTGGATGGCTCCGATAGACCACGTTTACAGCGCATCCGGAATCCCCGATAAAACATATTCGCTGAAGGCCTGTCTGGTACGGGATTTCCAGTTCGATGCAGATCGTTTTGAACTTCCGGCAGAACTCTGTCAGGCCCTGGACCCGCTGCATCAATGGGTTCTCGCTGCGGCTCGGGAAGCGCTGCCGCGCCCGCCGGCGGCGTCCCTGGACCTCAATCGGGCAGGCGTTTATCTTGCGGCCATCGCGCTGCCGACCGCAGCCTCCAATGCAGTCGCCCGCCAAGTGATGCTGTCCCAAATCTCGCGCGAGCGGCACCCCACCCCCTGCGACCGCGTGGTCAGTTCGCCGGCGGCGCTGGTTGCCGAAGCACTGGGCCTTGCCGGGGGTTCGTTGACCCTGGACGCGGCCTGCGCGTCGTCCCTGTATGCGATTAAGCTGGCCTGCGATGAGTTGCAGTATCGCCGAAAAGACTTGATGCTGGCCGGCGGCGTGAGCGGCGCGGATAACCTGTACACCCAAATCGGCTTCAGCCAGCTCAAGGCGCTTTCACCGACGGGTCGGTGTGCGCCCTTCGACCGCTCGGCGGACGGCCTGGTGGTGGGTGAGGGCGCCGGCATCCTGGCGTTGAAGCGTCTGGAGGATGCCCTGCGCGACGGCGATGCAGTTTACGCCGTCATTCGCGGCATCGGCTTGTCCAATGATATGCGCGGCAATTTGCTGGCGCCGGAATCGGCTGGCCAAATCAGGGCCATGCGGGCGGCCTACGCCCAGGCCGGGTGGCTGCCCGAAAGCGTGGGGTATATCGAGTGTCATGGGGCCGGCACGGCGGTGGGCGACAGCACCGAACTGCTCAGCCTGCAAACCTTGTGGCAGGAGCGGCCCTGGAGCGCCCAGCAGTGCGCACTGGGTTCGGTCAAATCCATGATCGGCCATCTGCTCACCGCGGCCGGCGCCGCGGGCATGATCCGCACTATTCTGTCCCTGCGGCACCGGGTGCTTTCGCCTTCCGCGAACTTCACGGCTCCCCATCCCGGCAGCCCGCTGATCGACGGTCCTTTTCGGGTGCAAACCGAAGCTCAGGCCTGGACGCCGCAGAACGGTGAAACGCTGCGGGCGGCGGTCAGCGCTTTCGGATTCGGCGGCATCAATGCGCATGTGCTTCTGGAATCGTTGGGTGAATCCGAAAAAAAGCATACCCCCCGGGCGGTCAGAGTATCTCCGCCCACCGCGGCAACTCCCCACGAGCCGATCGCCATCGTGGGGATCGATCTGCAATTGGGCGGCCTCAAATCGCCGGCCGATTTCGAGCAGGCTCTCTTCCAGGGTCGTACGGCCCACACCGGACTGTCGTCCCGGCGGTTCAGATCGCCGCACGGTGCGGCGCAGATCTTTGGGAACAGCGCACCCAGGGGAGCCTGTATCGAGGAAGTACTCCTGGAAGTGGGCGAGTTCCAGATCCCGCCCGGCGAGATTCCCGATATTCTTCCGCAGCAGTTGTTGATGCTTAAAACGGCCGCCGGCGCCATGCGCGATGCGGATCTGCCCCTGCGCGAGCCGCGCGAACGCATGGGGACGATCATCGGCATCGCCTTTGATTATCAAGCCACTGATTTTCATCTGCGCTGGAGCCTGCCGGACTGGGCCCATCGGGTGAGTCCGGAATTGAATTCTGCGGAGCTGGATCCGTGGCTGGTCGAAAATGTGGACCGCTGCGGTCCGCCCCTGACCGCGTCCCGAACCCTGGGGGCCCTGGGGGGCATTGTGGCCAGCCGCATCGCCCGCGAGTTCCGCTTCGGTGGTCCCTCTTTCGTGGTTTCGGCCGAAGAGGCCTCGGGTATGCGGGCCATCGAGATCGGCACACGTTTTCTGCAGACCGGACAACTCGATGCGGTTCTCATCGGCGCCGTCGACCTGCACTGCGATGAACGCAACCTGGCCACGCTGCTGGAAAGGCTGCCGCTGAGTCAAAGCGGCGAGGTACGGCCTTTCGATCAAGCCGCGGACGGCACCCTGCCCGGCGAGGGGGCCGTGGCCATGGTGTTGAAACGCCTGGCCGACGCCCGCGCGGACGGCGACCGCATCTATGCTGTGATCGATGGCATCGGGAGTGCGGGCGGTGGTGCAATGAAGCCCGGAGCTTCCTGTGCCGCAGCCTACTCGCGTTCCCTGGCCGATGCTTTCGCAGCCAGCCGCGTCAATCCGTCCANNACCACGGTGTCGCTGATCGAAACCCACGGCAGCGGTATCGCGGCCCAGGACGATATCGAAGCTGAAGCGCTGACCGCTTATTTCCCCAGCCGCTCCGAGCCCTGGATCGCCATCGGCACCACCAAACCCCTTGTGGGTCACACCGGCGCGGTGTCCGGACTGGTGTCAACCGCCAAGGCCGCCCTGTGCCTGTTCCATCAGATGCTGCCGGCGGCGGTGAACTTCAAGACCCCCCGGTCGTCTCGCTGGCAGGCGAGTCGTTTTTACTTTCCCAATCGACCGACCTACTGGGCGTGGGACCGTGTTGCCGGTCCGCGGGCCGCATGCTGCGCGTCCATCACGCATGACGGCAACTGCATGCAGGTGCTGTTGCGCCAACCCGATTCAAGCGCGGAGAATGCTGCTGTGGCGCAGCACGTCCATATGCCTTCCCCGATGGGTCCCCTGCCCTGCGCGCTTTGGGTTGTCTGCGGCGCTTCCAAAGGCGACCTGTTGGACAACCTGGCGGCGCTGAAGCGCCTGGCACAGGAACAGCGCCCGGCCGCTTCCAGTGACCGCCTGGGCCTGTCGCGGCTCGCGCAAGAGTGGCACCACCGGCACCAGTCCCACGGCAGGGAGAACCGGATCGCGCTGGTCGCCGAATCCGTGACCGATCTGGAAGCCGGACTCGCCGACGCCGTTCAGGCGGTGAATAAAGATGAGATTCGCTCCATGGGCCGACACGGCGGCATATGCTACCGGCCGACCGGGAGCCGGCCCGGGGGCGAGCTGGCGTTCGTTTTTCCCGGATCGGGCAACCACTACCTGGGAATGGGCCGCCGTCTGGGGGTCTATTGGCCCGAGATCCTGCGCGCTCTGGATGCCGCTACCGACCGACTGCAAGCCCAGATGCTGCCGCGCTGGTATGATCCCTGGCGACATGACTGGGAACCCGGTTGGGAGGCGGAAGCCTACCGGGATCTGGTGGCCGATCCCTTGCGCACCATTTTCGGCCAGGTGCTCTTCGGCAGCCAGGTGGCTGCGTTGCTCGAAAAGTTCGGCGTTCGGCCCCGGTCGGTGATCGGGTACAGTCTGGGAGAGACCGCCGGCCTCTTCGGCCTGGGCGCCTGGCCGGACCGCGGCGCGATGCTCGAACGCCTGGAATCCTCCGATCTGTTCAAGACCCAGCTCGCCGGGCCCTGCACCGCGGTGCGCCGGGCCTGGCAGATAGCGCCGGAACAGCCGATTCGCTGGCAGGTGGCGGCCGTGAACCGGCCGGCCG
>DDYQ01000086.1 GCA_002348005.1 Desulfobacteraceae bacterium UBA2230
CGCCGTTCCGGTGCAGACATGCACTTCGTGGCGCCCGCGGGGGACAAGACTGAACGTCTTGTAAAAGGTACAGATATGCCGGATGCGGCTCATGGGGACCCCCAGCCGCTCACTGACCCGTTCCAGGGCGTCCGTGGACAACCAGTTGTGCTCCTGCTGGATTTCCAAAAGAATCTGGATCAGCGAGCCGGCATCAGCGTTGTGGCCGTCAATAATCTGATCGACTTTTCCGGTAGACATTGGTGTCCTCATGGTCATTTTCATCGTTTCACCCCGTTATTGGGCCAGCGTATAGCTTTTCAGCCCCTCATCGAAGCGGACCAGGCCGAGCTCCGACGATCTGTTGAGATGTCTTGCCACATCGGCAGACTTCAAGCCGAGAGTTTCCGCAATCGCCTTGGCCGGATAGGCGGCCTCCTTGAGCAGCAGGGTGATCTGGCTGATCGCCAGCTTGTCCGCGATCAGTTCGCTGAACAGCCTGTTGAACTCGTCACTGGCGAAATACCGGTCATATTCTGCCGCTGTCGCAAAACGCATCCGCAGCCGCTCGCGCTCCACCAGCTTGATATAGGGGACCAGCCGCGAAACCGCCTGCAGCTTGAGCTTCAGCTGCTCCCTGTCGATCCCCTCGCTTGCCCCGAGCGGCCCCAATTCCCGCAGCTGCCGGCCGAAATCGTTCATGATTTCGGCATAGCGCGCCCCTTCGGAGGATGCCGTCCATTCGAGGCGCAGCCGCAGCGGATTGACACCGATCTGCTCCAGCAACTTCCGGCCGAGATGCATATTGAACAAGGCATCGTAGTTGCCTTCGGTCACGTAGTGGCATTCCCCTGGCCAGCACCCGCCGACATAGACGCCGTCGGCACCTCTTGAAAATGCGCGGAGGAAGAAGGACAGGTCGACCCTGCCACTGCACATGACCCGGATAATCTTGGTTTCACTTGTGTATTGAAGTCTGGAAACTCCAGACAAGTCCGCAGACGCGTACGCTCACCACGTGCACAGGAAACCAATAATGCTGGGCTTGTATTCATATGTCGAAGCCATCGCTTATCTCCTTTCCAGGTCTCTCGACCTCATCGTTCAACGACCGCAGGTTCGATTGCGGCCCCGTCTCGCAATATAATTCAGTCGTCATCTCGAACCGGGATGGCATTGTCGATCTGCGCGAAGATCTCATCGTCGGTAAAATGCTTCAGGTAAATCGCCTGGGTCGGGCACTTCGCGTTGCACAGACCGTCGCCTTTGCACAGGATCGGCTCGACATGGGCCTTCTTCCCCTTCGGCGTGTCGATAAACGAAATCGCACCGTAGGCACAGGCCGTGATGCAGGCGCCACAGGCGACGCAGTTGTTCTCGTTCACATCGCAGACCGCGCCGGAAGCCGTCACCGACTCTTTGTTGAGTACCGAGATGGCACGGCCGGCGGCACCATAAGATTGGCTGATCGTCTCCGCGATGTGCTTCGGGTATTGCGCCATGCCACAGAGGAACACCCCTTCCGCGGCAAAATCCACCGGGCGCAGCTTTACGTGGGCTTCCTGGAAAAAGCCGTCGGCATTCAGGGAGACCTTGAACAGGCGGGCCACGTCCGGAACTGTTTCTGCCGGGATGACCGCCGCCGACAGGGCCAGCACATCGGCGGAGAGTTCCAGCGCCTGCCCCATCACCGGATCGGGGACCGTGATCTTCAGCACCGGGTGCCCTTCCTCGGTGCCGGTCTCCACCACCGGCTTGCCGTCAGGTTCATAGCGGATGAACTTCACATCCAGTCTGGCCGCCTCACGGTAGAAGTTCTCCTTGAACCCGTAGGTGCGCATATCCCGGAAGAGAATATGGATATCCATCTGCGGGTTGCGCCGCTTGAGCTGCAGGGCATTTTTGACCGCCTGGCCGCAGCAGACCCGGCTGCAGTAGTTACGGTCCTGCTGGCGGCAACCGACGCACTGGATCATGACCAGGCTCTGCGCTCCGGTCACCGCGTCGTCGTCGGCGGCAATCTTCTCTTCCAACTCGAGCTGGGTCACAACCCGCGGATCCTCGCCGTACAGGTACTCGGTGGGCCGATACTCGCGGGCGCCGGTCGCGACCAGAACGATCCCGTGCGCGATCTCGTAGAGACGCTCCCCGGACTTGACCTTCGTCGTGAAGCTGCCCACATAGCCGTCCACGCTCAGGATCGAGGCGTTGGTGATGACGTGAAGACCTGGGTGCCGGTAGACTTTGCGCATCAGCTCCTTGAGGTGAGCCTGCACATCGAGCCCTTCCAGGGTGGTTCTGATCCGCCGGGCCATCCCGCCGAGATCGGCGTCCTTCTCCAGCAGATAGACCTCGAACCCCTGTTCGGCGATGCTCAGGGCACTGGTCATCCCGGCCAGGCCGCCGCCGATCACCAGCGCGGTTTTGTTCACCGGCAGATTGAACTCCTGCAACGGCTCCAGGTAGGCGGAACGGGCAACGGACATCCGCACCAGATCCTTGGCCTTCTGGGTGGCGGCCTCCTTGTCCTTCGAATGGACCCAGGAGCAGTGTTCGCGAATGTTCGCCATCTCGAAGAAATACGGATTGATCCCCGCTTCGCGCACGGTGTCCCTGAACAGTGGCTCGTGAGTTCTTGGGGTGCAGGCCGCCAACACCATCCGATTGAGCCCATGCTCCTTGATCGCATCGGCGATTTGCTGGGCATTTTCGGTGGAACACGCGAACAGGTTGTCGCTGGCGAAAACCACATTCTCCAACGTCGAGGCATACTCAACCACGGCGGGGATATTGACAACCCGGCCGATGTTGGCGCCGCAGTGACAGATGACCACACCGATGCGGAGCTCCTCCTTCGAGACATCCCGCTCCGGCGGATAGATGCGTTCCCGCGCCAGCTTGCCACGCCGGTATTTGAGCATCTCGCCGCACAGCGAGTTGGCCCCGCTGGCTGTAACGACCGATTCGGGGATATCCAGCGGGCCCTGGAAGGCCCCGCTGACAAAAACCCCCTTGCGCGTGGTTTCGATGGGATTGGCCGGGTTGATTTTGCAGAAGCCATGGTCATTCAGTTCGACACCGAAAGTCCGGGCCAGCTTTTCGGCGCCCCTGGGCGGATTCAGCCCGACCGAGAGCACCACCATGTCGAACTCTTCTTCCTTTACCCCCTCTTCAAAGGTGGAATATTTGATGGTGACGTTCTTGCTCTCGGCGATCTCGCGCCCGACAGTCACGTAGCTGCGAATGAACCTGACATCCGGCAGGTTGGCCGCACGCTGGTAAAAGCGCTCGAAATCCTTGCCGAAGGCCCTGATGTCGTTATGGAAGACCGTGGCTTCCAACTCGCTGTCATGGTCCTTGGCCAGGATCACCTGCTTCTGGGTGTAGGTGCAGCAGACAGCGGAGCAATAGCTGTTCCCTCCGGGGTTGACCTGGCGTGAGCCAACGCACTGAATCCAGGCGATTTTGTGGGGGTGCTTCTTATCGGACGGGCGCAGCATTTCGCCTTCGTAGGGCCCGGTCGAACAGAGGATCCGCTCGAAATCGAGGCTGGTGACGACGTTCTCCATCACCCCGTAACTGAAATCGTTCCGCAGCTTCGGATCGAAGGTGTCGAATCCGGGGGAAAGCAGGATCGCGCCGACTTCCACTTCGATCCGAAGCTGCGGAACGAT
>DDYQ01000075.1 GCA_002348005.1 Desulfobacteraceae bacterium UBA2230
GGACAAATTTATTTGTTGCTAACACCACGCGCCGGCGGCAATTTCTGAATCGACCAATGGATGGCTGATGCCTCCGGTTTCATGCGAGGATCATTCCGATTGTGCGCCAGAATGCGGGCAGAAGGTTGCATTCCGCAGCTGTCGTGTTTAGCTTAGGCCGTCATTTGATCCTGCACCACCGGCGAACGGCCGGGTCACCGGCCTTCCTTTCGACCCAAACCCATTACCTGAGAAAGACCATGGATGCATTATTGCTTTCGCGGGTCCAATTCGGCCTGACCACGGCTTTTCACATCATTTTCCCTACCTTGACCATCGGCCTGGCGCTTTATCTGGTGGTGATTGAATTCTTATGGCTCCGGACCCGCCAGGAGATCTACTATCGACTCTACCGCTTCTGGGTGAAGATCTTCGCCATTCATTTCGCGGTAGGCGTCGTCACCGGGATCACCCTTGAGTTCGAATTCGGTACCAATTTCGCCGTGTTTTCCCAAAAGGTTGCCAATGTGATGGGCCCGATGCTGGCGTACGAGGGAATGACTGCTTTTTTTCTGGAAGCGGGCTTTCTGGGCATCATGCTCTTCGGCTGGAAACGCGTTTCGCCGATTGTGCATTTTCTTTCGACCTGCCTGGTCGCGGCAGGGGCTAACCTGTCGGCCGTCTGGATCATGGCAGCCAATGCCTGGATGCAGACGCCGGCCGGCTACCGTCTCGAGGGGGGACAATTTTACCTCACCAGCCTGAAAGAAGCACTCTTCAACCCGGCCTTTCCCACCCACCTGATCCATATGCTGCTGGCCTCCTATACGACCACCGCCTTTGCCGTGGCCGGTATCAGCGCATGGTTCCTGCTCAAGCGCCGCAATGAGAATTTCTTTCGCAAATCCCTCAGCCTGGCCCTGCTCATGGCCCTGATCGCAGCGCCGCTGCAGGTGCTCGTGGGCGACCTGAAAGGATTGTCCGTCGCCAAACACCAGCCCGCCAAACTGGCGGCCATGGAGGCGCACTGGGAAACCAATGCAGAAGGCGGGGCGGCTTTCATCGTCATCGCCCTGCCCGACCCCACCAATGAGCGCAATCGGCTGGAACTTCGCATCCCGGGTGTGCTCAGCTGGCTGATCACCCGCTCGGCGGATGGAAAGATAACCGGACTCAAGGATTTCCCCCAGGAGGATCGTCCCAACATCACCGTCACCTTCTGGACCTTTCGGTTCATGGTGGCCATCGGGTTTCTTTTTCTGGCCATGGCGATATGGACGGCGGTGCTCTGGTACCGCAAAAGGCTTTTCAGCACTCCGAGCTACCTCAAGGCACTGGTGGCGGTCCAACCCCTGGGCTTTGCGGCGACCATCCTGGGGTGGGTCACCGCCGAAATGGGGCGACAGCCATGGGTTGTTTACGGCCTGATGCGCACGTCCGAGGGCGTCAGCCCCATTGCTGCGGGAAATGTCGTCTGGTCGCTGATCATGTTCACCCTCTTCTTCGGGTTAATCGGGGCGGCGTACTTCTATTACACCATCAAGGCCTTGCGGAACGGTCCGGATATGGAAAGCCCCATACCCACGGTTCAAATGCCCGCGGACCTGCATCCCAAGGATGCCCGCCGCTAACGACAGGTCGGGAGGCGATCGAATGTTTCTTATAAATTTATGGGTCGGCCTGGTGGGGCTGGTGATCATTATCTATGTGATTCTGGACGGCTTCAGCCTGGGGGTGGGAATCCTGTTCCCCTCGGCCCGCTCCGCTCAGGAACGCAATATGCTCATGGACAGCATCGGGCCGGTATGGGACGCCAATCAAACCTGGGTGGTCTTCGGCGGCGGGGCCCTGTTCGCCGTCTTTCCGATGATCTACACCGTGCTCTTCAGCGCCCTGTATATCCCGCTGTTCACGCTGCTGTTCGGGCTGATCTTCCGGGGTGTGGCTTTTGAATTCCGGCATAACTCCACCCACAAAACCGCCTGGGAACGTGCGTTTTTCGGCGGCAGCCTGGTGGCGACCTTCGCCCAGGGGCTGACCCTGGGGGCCTATATCACCGGAATCCAGGTGAGAGACGGCGTCTTCGCCGGCGGTCCTTTCGACTGGCTCAACCCTTTCAGTCTCATGGTTGGCGTGGCCCTGATCGCCGGCTACGCCCTGCTCGGCTCAACCTACCTGATCATCAAGACCGACGGGGCCGTGCAGGCCCGCTGCTATCGCCAGGCCATGTGGTCCGCCTGGATCGTAGCCGGCTTCGTGGCTGTGGTCACGATCTGGACCCCAATTCACAATCCGGAGATCGTCGGGCGCTGGTTCAGTTCTCCGCGCATCTACTTCGTATGGCTATTCCCGCTGACTGCGGCAGCGGCTTTTCTCCTCCTGATCCGCAGCCTTAAACAGCGTCGCGAACTGCAACCCTTCCTGTTCGCACTGCTGATCTTCATCGGATCCTATCTCGGGCTGCAGTCGAGCTTCTATCCTTACGCCGTACTGCCCGATATCACCATTTATCAGGCCGCCGCCCAGTATGAGACCCAATTGATCATGCTGATCGGCACGGCCATCGTCCTGCCCGTGGTATTGGGATACACGGTCTACAGCTACAGCGTGTTCCGCGGAAAGGTGGCTCCCGAGGAGGACGGGTACCATTGATGAGGAGGTGAAATGCGGTCCGACCGGAGCAAGTGGGATGCAAAATACCGCAGTGCCGATTCCGATGGGGAGCCCTCGGAAATCGTGACGCGCTTCGGCCCGTGGGCCCGCCGCGGCAGGGCTTTGGATATCGCCGCGGGCATCGGCCGGCATGCCCTCTTCCTGGCTGGCCTGGGATTCACGGTGGACGCCGTGGAAATTTCCGGGATCGGTCTGGGCAGGATTCAACAGCACCCCGGAATCAACCGCATCTGCGCCGACCTGGACACCTATGAGATCCCTGCAGCGACATACGATTTAATCGTCAATGTCAATTTTCTGCTGCGTCGATTGTTTCCGTTGATCATCGAAGGGTTGCGGCCGGGTGGGGTTCTGGTGTTCGAAACCTTTCTGGAAGGGCACTCCCCCCCCGAAGGGGGTGTACATCGCCGCGATTATCTGCTGCGGGAAAACGAATTGCTGCGGACCTTTTTACCCCTGCAGATTGTCTATTACCGCGAATGGTGCCGGTATGACCCGGCCGATATCCGCTTGGCCGGCCTGGTCGGCATCCGCAGCGGATGATCGGAACCATTTGACCGACGCGTGCGCGACCACGGCAGCCGCCGCGTGGCATGCTCGACACAGGCGACATGTCGAAGCTGTTGGCCTATTTGGCTTTTTTCTTGTTCTTGGACCGGCAGTTGCCCGTCGTGCCTCTCCAGATCTTTCCGCGCTTGGTGCGTTTATCGCCCTTGCCCATACGTCACCTCCTTTGCCCAGATAGTAATAGCAGATCCATGAAAAAGGGTTGAATAGCATGCTTTTTTCCTACAGCCAAGCACAAAGTAACAGCACCAAGCAAGACGGCACCCCATCCGGATGGAACGGGTTGGTCAATTGACAACTTCAGCGAGACTGCTCTATGGTTGGTTTGCTTTCGGTCAGGAAGAGGTGCTCCGACTCGCCTGGGAGGTAATTGAATCGCGGCGCCGAACGGGTTCTATATACCACAACCGGAGAATTGTCCGCAGCCTTGCGCAGATCACGCAAACTCATCCTTCTGGCAACACTCTTATTTCTGGCGCTGGTTACTGTACCGAGCTGGCTGGCGCTGGAGTTGTATCGTTTCGCCCGCTCACCGGCCGGTACGGATGACACCCCTGTTTTTTTCGAAATCGGATCCGGCGAGCGCTTCCGCCAAGTGGCCGACCGTTTGCTTGAGGCCGGCCTCATTGCCGACTCACGACGCTTCCGGGTGGTGGCCTTTCTGAAGAAAGCCGATACACGGCTCAAGGCGGGTGAGTTTCAAATGACATCCCGCTTGACCCCCCTTGAGGTGATCGATATCCTGGTCAACGGCAAGGTTGTGCAGCATGCCCTGGTTATTCCCGAGGGCTACTCGCTGGTCCAGATTGCCGCCGAAGTGGAACGCGCGGGTCTGAGCGCCGCCGGACACTTCATCGGCCTGGCCACCCGCCCCGAAGCCGCCCCGACGTTCGAGATCGAGGCCCCGACGTTGGAGGGATACCTTTTCCCGGACACCTACTACTTTACCAAAAACGAATCCGCCGAAAACCTGATCGCCAAAATGGTCCAGCGCTTCCGTGAACAGCTGCCGTCCGGATGGCAGGAACGGACCGCCGAGCTGGGGCTGTCCCTGCACCAGGTGGTCACACTGGCCTCCATTATCGAAAAAGAAACCGGCGATCCCGCCGAACGGCCGCTTATCGCTTCGGTGTTTCACAATCGATTGCAAAGAAAGATGCGCCTGGACAGCGATCCAACCGTAATCTATGGGATAGCCGACTTCGACGGCAATCTGACCCGCCGCCATCTGACCACCCCGACGCCCTACAATACGTACATGATCCGCGGCCTGCCACCCGGTCCGATCGCCAATCCGGGGCGCGCGGCGATTGAGGCGGCACTCTATCCCGCCGATACCGATTATCTGTTTTTCGTGGCCCGGCAGGATCGCACCCATCAGTTTTCGAGCAATCTCCAGGACCATAACCGGGCGGTACATGAACACCAGATACGGCCCCACAGACGAAGCGCGCCGTTTGCAAACTTTTTCCTCGCGCATATTGGGAGCAAAGGGAATGACATCCAATCTATTGACCGATCGCCAACAGGCCGGACAGCGCCTGATGATCGGATTTGACGGCACGGAGCTGGATGATCCGCTCAAATACGCAATCGATGATTTGCATGTGGGCGGCCTGATCCTCTTTCGCCGCAATATCGATTCGCCCGCTCAGGTGACCGAACTGTGCGGGGCCGCCCAGGCGTATGCCGCCGCCTGCGGGCAGCCGCCGTTGTTCATTGCCATCGATCAGGAGGGCGGCCGGGTGGCGCGGCTCAGACCGCCGTTCACCCAGTTTCCCGGCAATTCCTGCATGCGCTCGATTCAGGATGCGGTTGATTTCGCCCGCATTACGGCGGATGAACTCCGCCGGATCGGTGTCAACATGAATATGGCGCCCGTTCTGGACGTCCTGCCCCACGAGGGCGAAAGCGTGATGTGCGACCGCGCCTTCGGCAGCGATCCCGACTGGGTGGCCCGGATGGGCTGCGCAGTGATCGAACATCTGCAGCGCAACGGGATTATGGCGGTGGCCAAACATTTTCCGGGTATCGGCCGCACGATCCTCGACTCGCATTCCGATCTACCGGACCTGGAGATCGCCCCCGACGCACTGGCCGGCTGCGACTTGATTCCTTTTCAAGCTGCCATCGCGGCATCTGTCAGTGGCGTGATGCTGTCGCACATCCGCTACACACGCCTCGATTCAACCTGGCCGGCCAGCCTTTCGCCCGCGATTGCCGAAATTCTATTGCGTCGGCAGATGGGCTTCGAAGGCCTCACGATAACGGATGACCTGGATATGGGCGCGGTCGCCAAGCACCATGACATTTGCACGACCGTCCGCCAGTGCCTTCTGGCAGGCATTGATCTTCTGTTGATCTGCCACGCCGGCCCGGCGATTCAGGAGGCCTTCGACGAGATCGTGCGGCTCAATCGCAGTTCGGACGACCTGACCGTCAAGGCGACCCAATCGTTGCGGCGCATTGCAAATCTGAAAAACGCCTACCTGATAACTGCAGGTTGACACCGGCATCCTGAGCCGTGTCAAAACTTCGTGGCCCATTATGTCAGAATACGGGCTTTGAAAGGTGGGGCGCTGAAAGCGAAAAATCCTGTCGCTGGCGATCAGCCTCATCGGTCGGATTGAACTGTTCAGGCCGCAGCGTTCAGCATAATCAGTCCGATAGGCCCACTAAGTGCGCGGGTGAACGGTGCGGGGAGCGCGCGAATAGACATCACCATCGAGTGCCAGCGTATGGCCGCGCTGCAGACGATAGTAGCCAAGGGCGGCGATCATCGCCGCATTGTCGCCGCATAACACAATGGGAGGTATATGAACCCTCAGGCCCTTTGCAGCCGCCTCGGCGCCGATCCGTTCGCGCAGTCGGGTATTGGCTGCGACGCCGCCGACCACGGCGATGTGGCGGCAATTTTTGATTTGGGCCGCATAGAGCAGTTTGTGCACCAGCACGTCGATCACGGCTTCCTGAAAACCGGCGGCGATATCGGCGGATTCGGGCCTTGCGGCGGACTGGACATGGCGCTGAACGGCGGTTTTGATGCCGCTGAAACTGAAATCGAAGCCCTCTTTATCCAGGTAAGGCCGGGTGAATTGGATTTTACGAGGGTCGCCCCGACGCGCAAGCCGGTCGATGGCGGCGCCGCCGGGATACCCCAGGCCGAGCATCTTGGCGACTTTGTCATATGCTTCGCCGGCCGCATCGTCGCGGGTCTGCCCCATCAGCTCATAACGGTCTTGTGCCGCCAGATAATAAATGCCGGTATGCCCCCCCGAAGCCAGCAGGGCCACCAGCGGAAAGGGCGGCGGAGTTTGATTCAGCAGCACCGATTGCAGATGCCCCTCCAGATGGTCCACGCCGACAATGGGCAGGCGACGCGCGAAGGCAAATGCCTTGGCAAAAGCAAAACCCACCAGCAGGGCCCCAACCAGGCCAGGCCCCTGGGTCACGGCTACGGCGTCCACCGGTGCGCCGGCGGCCTGGATCGCCTGCGCGACCACCGGCACAATAGCCGTAAGGTGCATGCGCGAAGCCAGCTCCGGTACAACGCCACCATACAGTTGATGCTGATCGATCTGTGACGCGACCACCGAAGAACGTACATCCGTTCCATCGGCCACGATCGCGGCGGCAGTCTCATCACAAGATGTTTCAATCCCCAGTACATTCATATGCGATCCAAAAAACGAAAGCCAAGTTCCGGTCCCTGGGGACCGAACCTGGCCTGACTGCGCTCGGCGGCACTCACTCTATCGGGAGCTGAAGGCTATATTGCCGGTCACACACCCGCAGACGCGCCTGCCCTCATTCCGCTAAACCCATTGGATTCGACGCTCTCCGATCGTGTCCCGCGACACGATCTCACCGACCACGTATGCCTTCTCCTGAAGTGCATTCAAGCGCGCCAGCACATCCTGCACGCCGCTTTCCGGCACCACGGCGATCATGCCCAGACCGTTGTTGAAGACCCGCAGCATTTCCATTTCCTCGACATTGCCCGCCTTTTGCAGATAGTGGAAGACAGCCGGCACATCCCAGCTGTTGCGCCTGAAAATGATCCCGCAGGCCTGGGGGATAATCCGCAGCGTGTTGTTGGCCAGACCGCCTCCGGTGATATGCGCCAGCCCGCGGATGGGCAGACCGCGGATCAGGTGTTGGATCGTTTCGGAATAGATGCGCGTGGGGGTCAGCAATTCTTCACCCAGCGTCTTGCCCAGTTCGGGAATCTGCTGGTCGACCTTCAGTTTGAGCTTGTCGAAGCAGATTTTGCGCACCAGTGAAAAACCGTTGCTGTGCACCCCGCTGGAGGCGATCCCGATAATCCGGTCGCCGACCCGGATTTCAGAACCGTCCACGATTTTGCTGTTGTCGACGATGCCAACCGTGAAACCGGCCAGGTCGTATTCATTGTCGCGATAAAAACCTGGCATTTCAGCGGTTTCACCGCCGATCAGGGCGCAGCGCGCTTCCTGGCAGCCGCGGCCGATACCCGAGACGACATCGGTTACGATGCGGTCTTCGATTTTACCGGTGGCGAAGTAATCAAGGAAAAAAAGCGGCCGGGCTCCCTGCACGGCCACGTCGTTGACGCACATGGCCACCAGGNNTGTCCATCATGAAGGCGATCTTGAGTTTGGTGCCCACCCCGTCGGTTGAACTGACCAATACCGGACTTTCCATATTGGCGACATTCAGCGAAAAAAGGCCGCCGAAACCGCCGATCTCTCCCATCACCCCGGAAATGCGCGTTTTGTGGGCAATGGCCTTGATCGTATTTACCAGATGATCGGCTTTTTCGATATCGACACCCGCATCGACATAGGTCAATGGCTTCTCCATTGGCGCTCCTAACGTATAACTTTATAAAATCGATGAGATAGATAAACTGACCCCGTAAAAAAGTCAAAACAAATTTGGACGGGGGCACTTCTTGTCCAAAAGGATGGACTGCAGCGGCCTGACCGCAGGCGCGGCGCTTTCAGTCAGCGCGCTTTCCGGCTTTTTCTATTGACTTTGGCCGATCACCTGTACGATGACGATCCTTCCGAGTCGGGGTATGGAAATGGAGTAAAGCATGAAACCTATTCGTCTGGGGTTAATCGGATGCGGCACGGTCGGCACAGGCGTGGCCCGTTTGTTGTTGAATCAACGTGAATTGCTGCTCGCGCGGGTAGGTATTCCCCTGCACCTGACCCGTGTCGCCG
>DDYQ01000031.1 GCA_002348005.1 Desulfobacteraceae bacterium UBA2230
TGAGGATCAACCCGCTTTGATCGCGCGCCAGGGTTTGCACTCGTTCAAAACGGCCGCCGAGCGCCAGGACATCTCCCGGATGAACGACAAAAAGTTTATTTTCGATGGGAATCTGTTTATCTCCGCGCAGCACCATCAACACGCTGAGTCCGTATTTTTGACCGATGCTTAAGCTTGCCAGCGACCTGTAACAAATCGAAGCATCGGGCTGAACCTGCACTTCCCAGATGCGGTCGGCTAAATGATAGAGTTTAGCCAACCGGTGCACAGACTCCTGAGAGAATTCGACTTTCGATTTTCTCGGTTTGATCGCCCATTTAGAAAAAAGCTGGGCATATACGCAAATGAATACCAGCAGGATTAAACCTATCGGCGTGAATTCGAAAAAGCCAAGTGATTGACCGGCCTGCTGTTGGAGCTGATTGTTGACAACCAGATTGTGAGCGGCGCCGATTAATGACAAGTTGGCGCCGAACAAACCACTGACAGCCATGGGCAGGAGAAAACCAGACGGTCCCAGGCCGCTCTTGCGCGCCATGCGCAGAACGGCCGGGATGAATATGGCAACTGAAGCCACGATATTGATGAATCCGGAAAGCATGCCGGGCAGCGCGGTGCTGACCAGCAGCAGGTGATGATAACGGGCGCCGGCGATGGCACTGAGATGATCGGCCAGCCAATTGACGGCGCCGCTGCGGGTAAGCCCGGCGCCGATCACCAACAACGCCCCGATGGCGATGACAGAGCTGCTGCCGAAACCGGCGAACGCTTCCTGGGGTGCCAAGGTGCCGGTTGCCACCATTGAGATTAACACCAGTATGGCCACAATTTCCGGGGCTATCCACTCAAAAACAAAAAACAACAATGCAATGCTGAGGATTGCAATCACCCAATAGGCTTCGAGCGTCATTTAGCCACCTTCAGCCGCTGTCAAGCCTTTCTTGTGTCAATGGGGCATCCGGCCGCTTCGCAGGCCGCCATGGAGCCGAGGCTGTCTTCTACTCTGTCATAACCATTCTGTTTGAGGATCGACGCAGCGATAATGGCCCGCTGACCACTACCGCAGAAGGTCGTCACCGGCTTTTCTTTGGGTACCTTTGCAATCTGCTGAGGCAGTTCTCCCAGAAAAATATGCATTGCGCCGGGGAGCTTGCCGGTTTCCTCAACCTCTGAAATTTCGCGCACATCCAGCAGCGTGAAAGGTTCCTTAGTCTCTATGCGTTTTACCAGTTCATCTACGTGTATAGCCGGAATGCGATCATAGGCCCGACCGCTGGTTTCCCACCCATGCATGCCCGGCGCCAGAAAACCGCTCAGCCGATCGAAGCCCAGGCGAATGAAGTACTTAACTGCTTTGTCGATCTCGCTCTGATTCTCGGCGATGAAGACCAGGTCCTGGTCATAGGAGACAAAGTATCCGGCGAAGGCCGGGACCATGTCCAAAGGAATCGCCAGAGCGCCGGGGATAAAGGCGCCGGCAAAAGCTTCCGGACTTCGCAAATCGATGGCCAGGGCGCCATTTCGGATCGCTTTTTCAAATTCCTCCGGGCCCATGGGGGGTGGTTTCGGCAAACGGTCCATTACCGGGGCTGAGCCATTCTGGTTATATTCTTCCATGCGGCGGAAATAGGGCGGTTGATATTCATGGCTGCCGATTTTCTGCTTGATAAAAGCTTCGCGGCTTTTGACCTGCAAAGCGGGATTGAGCATCCTCTCATATCCGAGGGTCGAGAATTCCCGGTCCGCCATGCCGCTGCCGCAGATTGAGCCTGCCCCGTGGGCCGGGTAGAGGATTACCTGATCGCCGAGTGACAGTATCTTTTTAAAGATGCTGTCGTATTGAAGCCCGGCCACCTCGCGGGATCGGTCAGGGAAGAAGTCCGTTCGGCCGACTGCGCCGATGAACAAGCAGTCGCCGGTGAATACACCGAGCGGTCTATCACCGAAGCTCTTGTCAAACAAAACGATGCTGATGCTTTCAAAGGTGTGTCCGGGTGTTTCCAGAATTTTGAGACTGACGTCGCCCAGTTCGAACGTTTCACCTTCGGAAACGGATTTTCCGTAGGCGAAATCCAAATTCTTGCCGTGATAGACCTCTGCACCGGTACGCCGAACGAGGTCGCGGGACCCGATGACATAATCCTCATTGCGGTGGGTTTCGAAAATGTGCGTGATCCGGGCGCCGTTTTTGTGGGCGATATCCACGTAAATCGCGCAATCTCTGCGCGGATCGATCACAGCGGCCCGCCCTCCATGGCCCAGGATGTAGGACAAATGCGCGAGTCCATCGGATTTTATCTTTTCCAAAAACATGGTGCCCGCCATTTTTGTTCCTCCTTTTGCATGTGTTTATGTCTCGTGCTATCACGAGAAGGACTTATCCCGATCGTGCTTCTTCGTGAGTAGTCATGCACGACGACCGTTCAGAAGCGTTACGCCGGCTATAAGCGCAGCTGTGGTACCGGCGACCCACAGCCAGGGTGAGGTCCCGGTGACCTCGGGCAGGGTCCGTTTACCCACGGCGCCTTTTTCAATGAGCGGTTTGAGGTGCGGGTAATATTTAACGAATGCCAGAGCACCGGCCAGCATGCCGACGGCTCCGGCAAGCGCATCTTTATGGCCTGCCCCGACGGCCGCCATGGTGGTTCCCGGACAGTACCCCAGAAGTGCCATGCCGGCGCCAAAAAGAGTGCCGCCCAGCACCACGCCGCCCGTATTAAGCGGCTTTATTTTAATTTCAGTCAAACCCGATGCATTCAGAACCTGGGTACCCAAGGCGCCCACGGCCGCAGCGGTCCCCATCGTCTGAAGTACCGACCAGTCTGTAAACCCCAGTTGGGAGCTGATGGCCTCGTGTTCCGCAACGCGTCCCTTGTGCAGGAGAAATCCGAAAGCGCTGCCGGTGCCCAGCCCCAGCAACACTCTTCCCATGGAAAGACGTTTTTTCATGGTTTCCTCCCGAATAGAACATTGGATACAGCCGCACCAGCTGCGAACATGATCGGATCGAACAGCCAGCTCGCGGCTGAAAATTGCATCGTACCGCTTATCCCGTGTCCGCTGGTACATCCTTTGGCCATGCGGGCACCGAACATCATCAAGGCGCCGCCTGAAGCGGCTGCCGCGTAGCGCAACGGACGCGATGGGTTGATTTTGCGCTCCCAGGTTTCGGGTACGGCTGGCGGCTGGCGGTCCCCCGAAAGTCGGGAACTAAACAAACTGCCCAGAACCACTCCGGCGACAAGTCCTATTTCCCAATCGATTTTGGGTATATTGCCGCTCTGCGCTTGATATTCTCTGATCCCCATTAACTCTGGCGCGATCTTTTCAGCTGCCAGTGCGGCGCTATCTTCAAAGGCAGTGGTAATGCCCAAGGGTTTTTTGGCGGTGAGCATCGCAAAGGTCTCGATTCCTCCGATGGCCGCACCCACCATGTAGGGCGACCATTTCTTTCGTCGTAGCAGCTGCATTTTAACCTCCTTCTTCGAAAACATGCCTAGATCTTTCTTACAAAAACTAGTTTTGAAATGCCTGAATGCATGTATTTCGTGACGCTCAAACCGTATTATGGACAGGGCAGGGCAGAACGAACGGGTCACTCCGCCGGTGGGGTTTAACCCAGGTATTCGACGTATAGGTGGTTATTGACAGGCGGCGGATCCGCGCTAATTTGTACGAAGTTGAATAAATTCAATTTGAAAGGGCGCATACATGAAGAGGGAAATAGACAAAGATCGATTGAAAGTGTTTATCGAGGATGCCCGTCTGCTTTCAGAAGCGGAAGTAAGCGGTTTGCCAGGGGATAAACGCAAAGCGGTAACCGGGAAAACAGGAATATGGATCGAAGTGGCTTGCCCTGAAGGCGCCTGTTCGCTGGAACGGGATAAAATCACATTGCCGGCTGGAGGTGTGGTGCCCAAAGAGGCCAAGGGCATCTGGTTGAGTATATTCTGTCCTGAAAATGAATGCCTCATCGAACAGAGCACCGATCTGCCTTAGGGGCGTCAATCCAGATGTGAATGGGGGTGCCGAAGACGGCTCCCTGAATGTTTAAAACCTCCCAGGCCGGAGCGTAAGTGGCGTTTGTCCAAATTTACGATGGGCGCCTGCAGCGATGTACCCATGCGCATCATCCAGGCAAGGGAAGTGAATCAGCTGAGTTCTTGAAGCTGCAACCCACCAACGACAAGCCCCAATCCCTTCAAAACCGGATGCATCGTACAGAGGCGGGTTTCCCCATTTCAACCGTGGGGTGTAGCGGCAATGTATCCGGACGATGTCCGATCAAGATCTCGTCCCGCCGAGGGGTTTGAACCGGAATTGTTAAGCCGGTTTGCTTGACCAGGCGGGCCCATGCGCGTATGTAGAGCATAGGCCCGTAATCGTGTTGTCACCCGGCTTCATGCAGAATCCCGAGGATAATGAACAGGGCCATTAGGAGATCCCATGCAGGTAAGCAATGAGAAAAAGATTGAAATGCTCCGGTCAATGCTCCTCTCACGCCGGTTTGAGGAGGCACTTGGCGAACTGTGCCAAATTCAGGGTAAAATTCCAGGGATGATGATTCTGTGCACAGGTCAGGAAGCGGTGGGATGTGGTGTATGCGCCGCGCTCTATCCAGACGATGTGATGATCTCGAATCACCGCAGTCACCATCATCTTCTGGCCAAGGGGGCGGATCCCAAAACGCTCATGGCGGAAATATATGGAAAGCGCACTGGCTGCAACAAGGGTAAAAGCGGTACGCTGCACATGGCCGTACCGGAAGTCAATGCCCCCTACACCACAACCGTGGTCGGAGGCGGACTGCCCATCGCGACAGGATTTGCTTTTTCGCAGCAATATCGTAAGGAAAAGCGCGTGACTGCCTGTTTCTTCGGAGATGGGGCTGCTGATGAGGGTTCTTTCCATGAAGCCTTGAATCTCGCAAGTCTTTGGAAGCTTCCCGTGATTTTCGTATGCGAGAACAATCTCTATGCCGGTGCTCAGCGCTATGAAGAGCACACGGCGGTGAAGAACATCGCCGACCGGGCGGTAGCCTACGCCATGCCGGGGGAGGTGGTCGATGGCAATGATGCGGTTGAGATCTACAGGGCGGCGCGCCGGGCCAGGGATCTCGCCATCGAGGGGGGCGGTCCCACGCTCATTGAATGCAAGACTTACCGCTGCCGCGGACACGGAGAAAGCGACCATCAGGTGTACCAGCCCAAAGACGAAATAGCCGCCTGGCAGGAGAAATGTCCCATTCCGAGGCTTCGCCAGGAATTGTTTTCCCAAGGCGTGATTTCAGCCGAAGAACTGCAGGAAATGGAAACGCAAATCAGCACGATTGTCGAAGATGCGGTCCGTTTTGCAGAAGAGAGTCCCTACCCTCGACCGGAAGAGGCGCTCGAAGATCTTTTTGCCGGGTGAAAATCTCGTAGTCGCGAGGAAAGGAACACGACAGCATGCAGCCATTAGGAATGGGGCAGGCCATTAATCAGGCGCTTAGGGAAGAAATGCGCAGGGACGCCAATGTCTTTCTGGCCGGGGAAGGTGTTGGAGTGGGCATTCATGACAACCCGATGCTCCCCACCGCCGGCTTGTTAAAAGAATTCGGCGTTGGACGGGTGAAGGACACCCCCGTCTCGGAGGCGGCCATTGCAGGACTGGCCGTAGGTTCGGCGGCCGCTGGGTTGAGGCCGGTGGTGGAAATCATGTTCAGTCCCTTTTTTACTCTCGCTTCGGATATGATCGTCAACCATGCCGCCAAGCTGCGCTACCTGTCGGGGGGCAAGTCGACCTTCCCGCTGGTGGTACGCATCAAGAGCGGGGCCGGTTTCGGTGCCGGGTGCCAGCATTCCCACAACCTGGAAGCCTGGGCGGCTCACTGCCCCGGGCTCAAGGTGGTGATGCCCGCCACGGCCGCCGACGCCAAGGGGCTGCTCAA
>DDYQ01000227.1 GCA_002348005.1 Desulfobacteraceae bacterium UBA2230
TGGACATGAAGTTGCCCGCGTGGGGGATGCCGTGGCGCACCAGCATTTCGGCCCCTGAACAGCACATGCCCACCAGGTTGATACCTTTGGCGCCTGCCGCCTTCGCGGCTTCGATCAAACTGGGTTCGTTGACCGATTCGAGCATCGATTCGAACAGATTGGGTTCATGGCCGTGTACGATGAGGTTGACCTGATCTTCTTTGAGCACGCCCATATTGACTTCGACACTCACCGGCGACGGGGTGCCGAAAAGGATGTCGGAGATCTCCGTGGCGACCATCGAACCGCCCCACCCGTCGGCTAGCGCCGTGCGGCTGCATTGGCGCGTGATGTTTTCGTAATCCTGATCCACACCCATGTGGCTGCGGTGCATCAGTTCCATGATCTCGCGCATGGCGCCGCGCGGCACCACGCCGTACTTGCGCCACGTTTCAAGCGTTTTGGGGGGTACGCGCTTGGCAAAAGGGATTTCGCCATCAACCTGAATATAGGTACGTTCCAACTCATGATAGAGGTCCATGGCGATCGCTTTTAACTCGCGGCCTTCGGTGGCGATACCGATCGATTGCGCGACCGCTTCGAGCTTGCCAACATCCTTGATGGCGTAATCTTTAATCTTGCCATTGACTACATCGCGGAACAGATCGAGCATGCTCATGCCATGGTCGGTGTGCGCCGCGCCGCCGGCGGCGATATTGCGGGCGAAGTTGCGCGACATGATTGTGTCGATGGTCGCCCCGCAAATCCCCACCTTGCCGTACGGATCCTTGGAGTTCAGGCGGCAGGGGCCCATGAAACAATGTTTGCAGCAGGCCGAGTCGGCCCCGATCGGGCAGGCCTTCATGTTGGCGGCACGGTCGAAGGCGGTTTCGACGCCGTCCCGCCGGGCTTTTTCCAGCATCTGCTGAGTCGCCGAACAGATGGTCAGGTCCTGAACCGGCACCTTGTTTTCACTCTCCGATTTTTTAATGATGGCCATGATTCCTCCCTTCTTGGAAGTGTTTTGTTTGACCCTGCGATAAGGGGGCAGGGGGATAGGGACTTACTTAGTAATGATTACTATTAGAGAAATCTAAACTCCAAAGTCAACACAAAATCGCCGTGAATGAAAAAATGCGATCAGACTCCCATTCCGCAGCAAAATAGGGTCGTGTGGCGCGATCGGCAAACGGCTCAGGCGCTTTCTTCCTCGATTGCCGCCGAATTCGTTCCGCGTCTACACGCTCGAACTGTCCCGGCGGCACCATTTGCTTTCTCGGATCATGTGTATTACTTACAGAAAACCCTCTGCCGGGAAAAACACGCCGGCGCGCTGGGCATCTTACCGATGAAAGGAACTTCCCATGGAAGGCGATAAGCCGGTTAAACTCTATTCTCTGAGCACCTGCAGCCACTGCAAATCAACCAAGAAGCTGTTGTCCGAATGTACGGTTCATTATGATTTCGTGGATGTGGATCTGCTCGAAGGAGACGAGCGCAAGGCCATTTTGGAGGATGTCAAAAAATTCAATCCCAAATGTTCTTTTCCCACCATCATCATCGGTGACAAGGTGATCGTCGGCTACAAGGAAGACGAGATCAAGGAGGCTTTGGGTTTGTGATGGACGCCAACCAACTATATGAGACCCTCAGAAAAGTTCAGGAGCCCAAGGGCTACTATTTCAGCAACGACCGGGAACGCGTGATGGAATTGCTGGATGCCCTGCTGAAAAACAAGGCCCGCTATGGCTATATGGTCTGTCCCTGCCGGCTGGCGGCCAATGACCGCGAGGCCGACCGGGACATTATTTGTCCGTGTGTCTACCGTACCGCGGATGTTCAGGAGTATGGCAGTTGCTACTGTAATCTGTATGTTTCCAAGGCCTGGAACGAGGGAACCATCCCGCATGCGTATGTTCCTGAGCGCCGGCCCCCCGAAAAGATGGTTTTTTAACGGGCGGATTTTGATCAGGCTTGGAACCGGCCTGCCGTGGCCTGCGGCACTCCCGGTTCGGTTTGGCCTGAATTCAAAGCGGATAAATAATAAACGATGTCTCGAATATCACTTGGCTATGAGACATACGTGTATCGTGTACAGTTTGGCTCATCCGAATTTATCGTAGGCGATCATCTCGGCTTCCACGCCCAGGTCATCGAGCATTTCTTCGACGGCCGCGATCATGGGCGGTGGTCCGCATAAATAAAACTCAATTTCCGTCGGGTCGTCGTGCTCGGCCAGATAGGTGTCGCGAGCCACTTCATGGATGAAGCCGACCGGCCCATCCCACCCGTCTTCCGGCTGGGGATCGGAGAGGGCCACGCAGTATTTAAAATTAGGAAAGCGTCGGGCCAGTTCGCTGAATTCATCGTCGTAGAACATCTCCTGGCGCGAACGGGCGCCGTACCAGAAGGTAATCCGACGCGAGGTGTCGAGGCTCAGGAGCTGATGGCGGATATGGCTGCGCAGCGGGGCCATACCGGCGCCGCCGCCGATATAGCACATTTCCCGTTCGGTATCTTTGGCGAAGAAATCGCCGTACGGGCCGCTGACGATTACGCGGTCGCCCGGCTTGAGATTGAACAGGTAGGAGGAGCCGACCCCAGGCGGAAGGTCTTTGCGGTTAATCGGCGGCGTGGCGATCCGGACGGTGAAACGGAGCAGATCCGATTCGGCGGGCGGGTTGGCCAGAGAATAGGCGCGGTTGACCGGCTGATCGCTCTGGGCCCTGAGTGTTAGAAAACTGAACTGCTTCCAAGCCGCCTTGTAGCGCTCGCCGATGCTGAAATCTTTGAATTCAGCTTCATATTCAGGAATATCGAACTGAGCGTAAGCTCCTGCCTCAAAGTGTATCGACTCGCCTGGATCGGGTTTGAGCACCAATTCTTTGATAAAAGTGGCGACGTTGTCGTTCGACACCACCGTGGCGGAGAATTTGCGGATACTGAAAATTTCATCCGGAATACGGATCGACATATCTTGCTTGACTTTAACCTGGCACGCCAGGCGGATGCCGGCCCGACGCTCCTTGCGGTTGATCAAAGAAAGTTCGGTGGGCAGGATATCGCCGCCGCCGGACAGGATTTTACACTTGCAGGTGCCGCAGGTACCCTTGCCGCCGCAGGCGCTCGGCAGGAAGATCTGCTGATCGGTCAGTGCATTCAACAGCGTTTTGCCGCCTTCGGTGTTGATGCTTCTATCCTGATCGTCGTTGATCGTAATGCGCCGGCTGCCCTTGACCGTGAGCTTGGACTCGAAAAGCAGCAAGACAGCCACCAGGAACAGGACGACTCCCAGGAAGATGATGGTGCTGATGATGAAGATATTGGCCATTGGATCCTAACTGGCGGTTTACGTCCGACGGAGTAAAGCCACCTCAAAGCCGAAAGCAAGGATAGGATCGATACCCAACGTCAGAATTCTTTGCCTTCAACTTTCAGCGGTTATCGTTCAGCCCCATGCCCGGCTTCAGAAAAGCCATTTGCTCCGACCTGTTGCATGGGGTTCAGCCGTCGGTACCCGGCTTATAATGTTATCCCTGAAAAGAGCATGAAGGCCATGGCCANNATCATGCGGATGCCGAAGCCCTGCAATCCTTCGGGCACATCGGCGTAACGCAGCCGGCGCATGATCGTGGCCATGGCCACAATGGCCAGCAGCCAGCCCAGGCCCGAGCCGAAGCCGAAAACCAGCGTTTCGCTGAATGTATAGCGGCGTTCGACCATGAACAGCGAAGCGCCTAAAATGGCGCAGTTGACCGTGATCAGCGGCAGAAACACCCCCAGTGCGGTGTAGAGTCCCTGCGAATAGCGATCGATCACCATTTCGACCACCTGCACCATTCCGGCAATGGTGGCAATGAACAGGATTAGACGCAGAAAACTCAGATCCATGTCCGGCAGGCCGGCCCATCTCAAGGCGCCGGGCGCCAGCAGGTATTCATACAGCAGCCAGTTGGCCGGAGCGGTGATGGTCATCACGAAGGTGACGGCGAATCCCATGCCGAGGGAAGTCTGAAGGTTCTTGGATACCGAAAGATAGGAGCACATGCCGAGGAAGTAGGCCAGCAGGATGTTGCCCACGAATACCGAATTGACGAACAGGCTGATGAGATCTTGCATTATTTGTCCTTCAGCAGCGCATGTTCCAGCCAGACAAAAAGCCCGATCATGATGAAGGCGCCCGGCGCCAGCAGCATCAGGCCGTTGTTCTGGTATCCCCAGTCATAAACCATATCGGGAATGACCGAAAATCCGAACAGTTTGCCTGATCCCAGCAGTTCCCTGAAAAAGCTGACCGCCACCAGAACCGTGGCATATCCCAGGCCGTTTCCCAAACCATCCAGAAACGAGGCAATGGGCGGGTTGCCCAGAGCATAAGTTTCGGCCCGCCCCATGACAATGCAGTTGGTGATGATCAGCCCGACAAAAACCGAAAGCTGTTTGCTGATATCATATAAAAACGCTTTCAGCAGTTGATCCGCAATAATGACAAGGGTGGCGACCACACACAGTTCCACAATAATCCGGATGTTTTTGGGAATCTGATTCCGGACCAGAGAAATGGTCAGATTGGAAAACCCTGTAACCAGTGCCAGGGCCAGCCCCATGACAATGGCGGTTTTCATCTGAACCGTCGACGCCAGGGCTGAACATATCCCCAATACCTGAACGAAAATGGGGTTGTTGTCCCAGAGGGGTTCGATAAATGGTTTGAATGTTTTCCTGTTCACGGGGATATATCCTTCTATAGCTTTTAAGATAATGATTTTGGGAAGGCAGCAGGGAGGGGATAGGCCTTTATCGGCCATCCCCGACCGATAACGCACCCAACATCTTTATCTTGG
>DDYQ01000132.1 GCA_002348005.1 Desulfobacteraceae bacterium UBA2230
ACAAACGCTGGGAGTTCGCCCACGGCCACACGGTGGCTGAACGCAAGCATCCTGAAGCATAGTCGGAATGCCGGACCCCACCGGACCCTTCAACGGTTTCAGCCGAGTTGCCGTGCCTGGCCTTGATTCCGAAAATTTACTTGTATGAATTCCGAAAAACGTTCAAAAATGCATTTCAGGCCGGCCCCCCATTCCATGTTCAGACAACGATTGATGATCGCGCGTGCGGTTTGAGCGATAGCCCACAAGGGATTGTTATATGACAAAATCAAATCTGAATACTCAATTGGAGGAAAGCCTGCGTTTCGAATCTCTGCTGAACGATATTTCCGTTCGCTTTGTCAACCTGCCTGCCGAACGAATCGACGCGGAAATCGAAGATGTCCAACGGCTCATCTGCGAATGCCTGTCGCTGGACTTGTCTTCACTTTGGCAGTGGTCGGACAAGGCACCGCATTTCTTGACCTTAACCCATCTTCATGGCCCACCGGACGGGCCGGAGCGACCGCAGGGGATTGACGGCCGTAAAGAGCTTCCATGGCTTTTTGAGAAAATGACGAACGGCGAAGCGCTCACGATCATCACCGAGGAAATGCCGCCGGGGGCTGAACTCGACCAGGTTTTCCGGCGAAAGTTCAATGTCAAATCGTCGGTGATCATCCCGCTTTCGGCAGGAAGAGGGCCGCTCATCGGCGTTCTGAGCTTCGATTGCGTGAAAAGTGAACGCACCTGGCCGGACCTGATCGTCAAAAGGCTTTATCTGGTGGCCCAAATATTCGCCAACGCGCTCGCCCGCAAACGCGGGGAACAGGAGTTGCGCCAAAGCGAAGCCCGCCTGAATATGGCGACCGAGGCTGCGGGGGTGGGATTGTGGATCCTGGAGACCGACACCGGCTTATTCTGGGTTACCCCTCAGGCCAGGGCTATCTTCCATTTGCCGGTGGATGAGACGGTGACCTATGAAAGGCTTTACGGGTTGATTCACCCGGACGATCGCGAACGGGTACAGCAGGCTGTACAGGCGTCCATACATACCGATGCGGATCTGGGCGTGGAATACCGCATCGTGCTTCCCGACGGAAGCAGTCGATGGATTCTTTCCAGAGGCAAACGGCGATCAAGCCCAACGGGAGAAGTGGCGCAGCTGATGGGAGTCTCTATCGACATCAGCCAGCGCAAGCTTATGGAGGAACGGCTGCGCCTGCAGGTGGAGGAGATCGAAGGCCTCAGGCGCAAGCTCGAAAGGGAAAACATTTATCTGCGGCAGGAAATCGAACTTCAGCAGGTGCACGATGAGATCGTCGGCAGAAGTACTGCGATGCGGCAGACTCTGGCCAAAGTCGAACAAGTGGCCCGCACGGACACCACCGTCCTCATCGAAGGCGAAACCGGCACCGGAAAGGAGCTTCTGGCCATGTCGGTGCATCGACTGAGCGCCCGTAAGGAGCGCCCTCTGGTGACGGTCAACTGTGCGTCGCCGCCGCCCGCCCTGATCGAGAGCGAGCTGTTCGGACGCGAGAAGGGGGCCTACACCGGCGCGCTGACCCGCATGACGGGACGGTTCGAGGTGGCGGATAAGGCCACCCTGTTTCTGGACGAGATCGGCGAGCTGCCGCTCGACGTTCAGGCGAAATTGCTGCGGGTGCTGGAACAGGGCCGTTTTGAACGCCTGGGTTCCAACCGCACGCTGCAGGTGGATGTCCGCATCATCGCAGCCACCAATCAAAACCTGTCACAGCAGGTCGCGGCCGGTCGATTCAGAAAAGACCTCTTTTACCGTTTGAATGTCTTTCCCATCACGCTGCCGCCGCTTCGCGAACGTCCTGAGGATATTCCCTCGCTCGTCTGGGCCTTTGTACGGCAGTATGAAAAAAAAATGGGTAAACGGGTCGATCACATTCCGCGCAAGTCCATGGACAAACTGCAACAGTACACCTGGCCCGGGAACGTCCGGGAGTTGAGAAACGTGATCGAGCGCGGCCTGATCGAGTGCGTGGGCAGAACCCTGGATGTGCAGCTGCCCCAGGCCGTTTTTCCCGAAGCTACCGAGGGCCGCAACCTGGAGGATACCGAGCGCAGGCACATATTAAGCGTTCTGAAGCAGACCGGCTGGCGCCTTTCGGGACCCGGCGGTGCAGCCGATATTTTAGGACTTAAACGCACCACGCTGCATTCCAAAATGAAAAAGCTGGGCATCCGGCGTTCACCACCGGGAATGCCTTAATATAGACCAATCGTCGAAATAAAGTCAGAACACCACGCTCGCATCTTACCCTTCCTTCTCGTCCAATCCAAGGAATGTCATCGATTAGAAGTGGTTATGCTCAATAAACCTTTCTTTTTCAGTTTGGCCCACATTTCGCTCATTCCATCTGCACCCTGAGTACCCCAGGGTAGCCGTATCAAAATGCGTCAACTCTAGAGAGGACGGAGGCAGGTGCATGGTCCGATTGCAAGAAGGTCGCATAAGCAAGGGCATGTTTCGTTCTACCATAAGGATGCTGATCCCGCTCGACAAGCAAAGTGAAGCACTCGAAATCCTGGAGTCGGTCAGCGTGCAGACCCGATGCAATCCGAGCTGCATTAATTCGAGGCTTTACCGGGGCGTCGAGGAGGTGCGCGCCATCATGGTCGAGGAACTCTGGACCAGCAAAGAGGAGGTGCTGCGCCATTTGCAGTCGGAGGAATACCGGCGGGTTCTTCTGGTGATCGAGATGGCCGAAGAACGCCCGGAGATTCGATTCGATACCATCATGCAATCCAAAGGGGTGGAGCTCATAGAGTCGGTGAGAAGTCGTCATTAATCCAAACCAATGAATCTGAAGGGTTCGGGTGTTTGATGAGCATGATTCAAGGCGCAGGGGTTGATTCTTGAGAAGAACAATTCTTTGTAACCAGGGAGCAAAACAAAATGGATGCTGCAGGCTGGCGGGCGATAAAGATCATTTTGCTGTTCATCACGTGTATCTTCTTGTGTATCGAAGCGGTCCCGGAAGCGATCGCGGCGGAGGACCCCGACAAGCTTACGTTCACCTTACAGCCGTACATGTGGTTTCCGACGATCGAAGGGACACTGAAATATACTACGCTTCCGGACGGTTCGGGCGGAAGCCCTGAGGTCGAGATGGACCCGGATGATCTGCTTGAAGACCTCGATCTGGCCGTGTTGCTGACTGCAGCGGTCCGCAAGGGGAAATGGTCTTTCGCGGCCGATTTCACCTATCTGGAGTTAACCGCTTCTGAGAGCGGGGTAAAAGCCATCAATTTCGGCGGGGACAGGGTGACCACCACTTTGAGCGTCGGGACAGAGGTGCAGATGAAGGGCTTTGTAACGACATTTGTAGGGGGCTACCGGGTCATCGCTGGAGAAATTCTGAAAACGGATCTTGTCGCCGGGGCCCGCTATTTGTGGTTGGAAGTCGATACGGATTGGGAATTTTCCGCCGCCGTTTCAGGCCCTGGTGGCGGACAGACCTTCGCCCGGCGGGGCAGTATTGCCGAAGATGGAGAGGTCTGGAACGCCGTCGCCGGCATCAGAGGGCAGATCATGCTGGGCAAGAGCCGCTGGTTCATTCCCTATTATGCTGATCTCGGCGCGGGAGACAGCGAACTGACCTGGCAGGTCTTTTCCGCCCTGGCCTATGCGTTCAATTCCTGGGACATCGCCGTGGGCTACCGCCACCTGGAATTTGATGCCGACGATGACGATGCGCTGATTCAGGAGTTGAGCTTTTCGGGTCCGGTCGCCGGTGCCATATTCAGGTTCTAACGCACTAGTTGGACTGAAGAACGCAGCGGAAGACGATTCCGTTTTGCCTGCATGCGCCCCCACTCAGTGTGTATGCAGCCCATTAAAGATGATGAATAAAGCGATTCATAGATGACCCGACTCCAAATCTTGCAGAAGTTATTGTTGTCCATGCTGATGAGCGGCTTCCTATCTTTAACAGCCGTAAGCGCTGAAACCGGTGTCGATGCGCAGGTTGTCGTTGGGCGCTGGCTTCGGCCGGACGGCGGGTATGTCCTCGAAATCAAGAAGATCAAAGAGAACGGCATCCTGGAGACGGCTTACTTCAACCCCCGCCCAATTAACGTTTCCCGGGCGGAGCTTCGGCGGGACAATGATACCATCCGCATCTTGGTAGAATTGCGCGACGTCAATTATCCCGGTTCGACCTATTTTCTGCAATACGAACAAAGCACCGACCGGCTGGTCGGGACCTATTTCCAGGCAGTCGAGAAAGCAACCTTTTCCATCGAATTCGTGAGGGCCCAATAGGAAAGGAAATCAAGATGAGAAGTAAAGTCGTACACAGCATGCTCGGCATCGCCATCGGTACAGCATGTGCGGCAAGCGCCGGTGCACAAGCGCCCTTGGATCGCACCACGCTGCCGATCCAGGAACCCGCGCGGACGAAGTTCACGGAACTGGATGTCCGCAATGCAACGCCACCTCCGCGCTTCGCTGTCGAGGCACCGCAAGGGGCGCCCAACGTCCTGATCGTCCTGGTGGACGATCTCGGCTTTGCGGGG
>DDYQ01000105.1 GCA_002348005.1 Desulfobacteraceae bacterium UBA2230
GCGTGGCCGGCGCCGGCACCGGCAGTGTGCCATGCTGGCATTGCACCCAACCATGACCCAGGGGCAGCGGCGAAGCGACCACTTTTTCGGCGTTCAGGTAGGCCATTCCCAGGCACGTGCCCACGATGTCTACAATGGCATCGACGCCCCCGACCTCATGAAAATGGACATCGTCCTTGGCGCATCCATGAATCGTGGACTCAGCCTCGGCGATACGGTCGAAAATCGCCAGGCTGGTACGCTTCACCTCGTCCGCCAACGGACTCTCGAGGATCAGTGCGCTGATCTGCCGGTAATTGCGGGGGTGGCCTTCCTCGGCCGTAACCGTCACCTTGCAGGCCTTGATCCCGTTATCCGTCACATGTGCGGCCTCGATATCGAACCCGCTCAGCGGCAGGCCGGCGATCTGTTCCTTCAGATAGGAAAGGGGCACCCCCAGTTCCGCCAGAGCGCCCAGTATCATATCGCCGCTGATGCCGGAAAAACAGTCGAAATACAGCAGTTTCATGTCGTCCTGTTCATTGTATGAGATTCTAGGGCATGCAGCCGAATGATCTCCAGAAGCAGTTGTGTCGCATGCAGCATATCCTCAAGACGTATCGATTCATCGACGGTGTGTACATTTTCCATGCCGGTGCCGAGTACGACCGCGTCGATGCCGTGGGCCGCAAAAACATTCGCATCCGAACCGCCTCCGGAGGTGGCACGATCCATCCTGGCGCCGAGATTGGCCGCCGCCAGAATCGCCTTGCGAACCAAGGGATGATCATCGCCGATGTTCAAAAGATCATATTCACTGTGCACATCCATCTGCAACCTCGGCCGCCCGGCAAGCCGGTCGTTCCCATATTCCGTAATGACCTGTTCGAAGGCCGCTACCATCTCATCGGTCGCCTTCTGCAGCTTTTGACGATTGTGGCTGCGCACCTCGCCTCTGACCGTGACACGCCCGGGGACGATGTTGGTCGCCAGGCCCCCTTCGATCATTCCGATATTACACGTGGTTTCGTAATCGATGCGTCCCAGGTAGAGCCGCGCGATGGCCTTGCAGGCCAGAGAGATGGCGTTGATTCCTTTTTCAGGAGAACTGCCGGCATGCGCCGCGCGCCCGAAAATACTGAAATCCAGGTGGTTGGCGGCCGGGGCACGCGTCACAACGGCTGCGGGATTACGCGTGTCCAGAACATAGCCCCGACGGGCGGAAATTGCGCCATAGTCCAGATTTTTGGCGCCCAGCAGACCGATTTCCTCGCCGATCGTAAACACGATTTCCAGGGGGCCGCAGGGCCACCGCTGTTCGTTGATAAAGGTCAGAACCTCGAGAATTATGGCCAGAGCGCTCTTGTCGTCCGCCCCCAGAATCGTGTTGCCGGCGCTTGTAAAAATCCCCCCGACCAACTGCGGCTGCACCCCCCTTCCGGGCTCCACGGTATCCATGTGCGCCGAAATCAGTAACGGCTCCGCGGATCGAGTACCCCGAAAACGGGCGATCAGGTTGCCGGTACTGCCGCCGACCTGCGTTCCGGCATCATCCACCGACACCTGCGCGCCGCATTGACGCAGGCGCGCGTTCAGCACCTGCGCAAGGGCATGCTCTTCTTTCGAAATGCTGTCAATGCGGACCAATTCCATGAATGTTTGAGCCAGGCGTTCAGGGTTCACAACGATTGGGGATGAGGACGGCATGTGGGTAAATTTTACCTGTTTACAAACCAGTTGACAATTTTTCGTAAGCGACTAAAATTGGCCCCGTTTTCCTGAATACGGAAGTGGACAGCTCACTGGTGGGGCTCCCGGACTTCAAATNNGGTTCGATTCCCATGCACTTCCGCCACCTTTTTCCTTAAGATTCGATAACTTACCGATTCAAACCTTCCCGCCAGGTAACGCTTTGGTAACATTTTCCAATCCGATCCGGTAGGCTTCCAGCATCCTGACCGCCGCCAGCCTGTCTTCATCCTCGACAACATCATACCGTTGATCCATGTCCCTGATCGCATGTCCGGTGATCGCCATGCGTACGGTACGGTCCACCCCCGCCCGGCGCGCATCGGTGATAAAAGAGTGCCGCAGGTCGTGAAAAATGAATCCGCCTTTTACGTCACGGCCCCAGGCTATTCCGGCCTTCTTACAGGCGGACTTGAGCCCCTGGCTAAAATTCCGGGTTATCGGCTTACCATAATACAGAAAAACGTGCGGGTCGTGAATCGCCCTCGGGATTGAATCAATGACCTCGCAGACGGCCGCAGCCATCGGCACGGACTTAGCCTTGCCCTCTTTGGTATCTTCGGCATCCAGGCGGATCATGCGGCCCTTCTTATCTATCTTGTCCCAGGTCAGCGCGGTTATCTCACCTTTACGCATGCCTGTCCAGTAAGCGACGGTCAGAATGTCCTTTAAGTGACGCGGTGAGGCATCCACCAGGCCCTTAAACTCATCAATGCTGATTGCCCTATCCCTTGCATTGGCATGGCCTTTCAAGAGCTTCTTAACGCGCCGGAATACGCGCAGGGCATCGCCGTTCAGCTTGCCATTGTCGAAGCCTTTAATTACCATTGTTTTCACATAATTTAGCTCATCATCTATCGACTTTTCTTTGAGCCCTTCACGCCGCCGCCTGGCCTGCAGGTTCTCAAGGTCGGCCGGCTGAATATCGGCCACCATCACCTCGCCGAATACCTTCAAAAACTTCCCGATGTAACTGGTAACGGTATCATAGGACTTCAGCGCCCTGACCGATTCAAGGCCCAGGTACCATTCCGCCAGGCCGGAAAATGTAATCTTGCTATCCGGCAGACGGCACAAACACGACCAGGGAACCACGGCACATGCCAGGCAGTGTGTCCAATGTCTCGGCCGTGAAAGTCCCGTTCGTGCGCCGGCCGCTTAACACGCGAGCCCAGAAATAAGAGCCGTTCGCCAAGCACAGCCGCACCACTCGGCCCGGTCGAATACTGGCCAGCTCGGCCGCGTCGGGTGCGTCGGGGTGTATCGCTCTGTTTACTGGTTTGAGTACCATCGTCGTTTCCTCACCTTTGAAGGTTGCCCTGGTGCCGGGGTGCGGAGTCCCGGCCCAGGGCTTTTGCAGTGCCGGGGCAGCAGTGCCGGCGCCGCAAATTTTAGAAATTCCAGAGTTCAGTTCACTGTTCACTGTTCACCCCTTAAAGGGGGGTGAGTGAACCATGTGTCGTTCACCAGTGTTCACCATTTGGTGAACTATGTTATTTCCAATTTTTTTGAACACTTAACATCTCCCGGTTCACTGCTGTTCACTGTGTAGTAAATTACCCTGTTCACCACTTTGTTCACCGTTCATTCTGTGAACACTCGGTAAAATTGGTCTTTTGGTTCTCCATCTGTTTCTTGATCTTGGAAACGTAGGACTTCGCTACACCGACTTCCTTGCAGATCTCGGAGGGCTCCAGGCCGTCGCGTAGCATGTTCTGGATGGTGTTCTTCTTGCTCACAGATACCCGGCTGTGTGACCACTCGTAATAGCCAGATATGGTCATCTCCAACTTGAATTCGTAATCGTCCAACAGGCTTTTATCCTCGGTATGAACTCGGCACTTGGTGAAGTTCACAATAAACCGCGCACCGTCCGCCGGGTTGTAGTCGGCCGGCTGCCGCAGGCGGATAACCACATCGAGGTTGTCTTCACGCGCCGAGGTTCCGCGGCTGTGCTCGTCAGTCCATCCGGCATGGTGGATCAGAATCACGGTCAGGCCTTTTTTACGCAGGCGCAGAAGCCATTGATTGATTTCGTCCCATTCAGCTTTGGCGTTCTCGTCAACACCAGGCGCCGCGCTCGCCACGTTGTCGATGACGATCACCTTGAACTGCTTGGCTTCTGCAAGGTCTTCGAAGGCTTCGCGCCAAGCTTACCGGCAGCGGATCGAACAGCAGAAACGGATCCGAGAAGCCGAGGAAAAACGGACCCGCGACCAGGCCGCCGAGCGTGCGCGCCAGGAGTGGGATGCGGCGCCTCCGGTAAACCCCAACCCTTCGGCAAAATAGATTGTTTGCCTGTCGCCTTCCAGGGTGTAAAAACTGCCTTGTTTTTGACCACCCTTCAGGTACAGCTTGCCGCCCTGGTCATCGATGTACTGCACAGTCGTTATCCGGCCGTCGATGTTGCGAAGGGCCAGCATAAGCCGGCCATCGCGCGCCTGGCGGGCGCCGTTTGCTAAGATCTTCTTTTTGACCAAATAGGGGTTATTCCCGCTCTTGTGGAGTGAAATCGGTTTCACGCTTCGCGCAGCGTGAGCGAATTCAAACTGGCTGCCGAAGTTCTCAACGATCCTGGCTTTAAGCACTCGGTTCATTTTTTAGCTCCTTGTGGAAGGTAGTTTTCCTACCATCTATCGGGTAAAAAATATCACAGTCCGGACACTGCCTGATCAACCCGTTGCCTGACCCGGCGCAGATTAATTGCCACGATCCGATCCCAATCCTGCCCCCCGCGGTTTGGATCATGGGCTTCAACTGGCGCGCCCCATCCGGTGACCAATCCCCTCTTGGGGTCATGCCTGGCAGTGCTGCCGGTCACCAGATCAACCACCAGGCGCCCTTCCCCCGGATCGCTCGATTGATCAACATACGCCTCGGAATCGCCTTCAGTATATCTTATCAAAAGATAGTCGCTTTTTTGATTCTGGCGCTTCTTATAAATTCCTACAATTTCATTGGCTTCCTTACGTTTAAACCCGGCATCCAAAAGGTTTTGGAATAAGGAAATCGCATAAAGGTCTTGAATGGTATAAACCGCCTTTGTTCCGGCGCCCCTCGCTTTTACGGTCGGTCCAACATCGAACCTTTCAATCATCCAATCCTTATGACGCTCACGCGGTATTTTGAGCGCTGCTGCGATGTCGGTTGTGGTGAATTCGGTTTTCATGGTAGGAATACTACCATCTATTTCCGAAAAATCAAGAAAAATTTTTAATGACCATAAAAAAACCCGGCCGGCATTCTGCTCCGGTCGGGTCCAGGTAACATTCAGGTAACATTTACAGAAAACACCCCCCTATTTTTGCTATTTTCCTTATTTTTCCCTGATTGCCTCCAGATTATGCATGTTTTTGATTATATTGGATTATGAGTTTAAAGCCTTGGTTGATTTCATTGGACATTTTTACGTTTTTGACGGGTTCGATTCCCATGCACTTCCGCCACTTTAAATCAGCACACACCCGAAAACCAGCTAACTCCCATCGTGGTACGATGTGTATAGTAATCACTCTTTCAGGCTGAAAATTCCTCTCAGAGGCTTTTCCAATTCAAAAACACTTTTCCCCTATCTCGGTTCCCACACATGTCGTCTGGGCTCACCGGATTTCGACTTGTAATGTATTCGATACTCACTTTCAATGGCTTTAGCAGCCCGCGGGTGAATAGTTTGCGCCGCGGCGGTAACCACCAGCCCCTTCAGCAGGAGTTTGGTTGCCGGCGGCATCACTTCCAAATCAATCCGATTGTCCTTGCGGATATTGCTTTTCTTTCTTGAACCTGAAAAAGAGATCCTTACGCTTCATTACGTTTTGGTGCCACTGACCTGCCGCTGATCGGGGCGCGGCAGTCGGATACGCCGAGGCCGCCGGCGCCTGCGATTTGGAACGAAACCGGCATACGACCTGGTCTGCGAAAGAGGCGCGATGAACGATAGGTTGCCACCGCCTGCCAAACGATCCGAAATGATTATCAAGGCCGCGCTGCTGACGGCTTTCATTCTGGGAGCTGTCGCTCTGGTTCGGTTTTTACCGGTTCGGGAACTCCTCACTGCAGAAAATTTGGGCCATTCCTTGGAAAAGGCCGGGTTGTTGGCCCCCCTGCTCTTTATTCTGATCTATGCGGCCGGTGTTTGTCTGTTTCTGCCCGCCACCATCTTTACGGCCCTGGGCGCGGCCCTCTTTGGCCCATACTGGGGATTTTTGTTTGTCTGGATGGGTGCCATGGCCGGCGCCAGCGCTGCATTTGTGATCGGAAGATCCCTGGCGCGTGACTTTGCCGCCCGCTTGATCGGCAGCCGACTGCGCAAGTACGATGACGGTATCGAGAAAAACGGCTTCGCCACGGTGCTGTACATGCGGCTGCTGTATTTCCCTTTCACTCCCATGAACTTCGGCATGGGACTGACCAAGGTTCGCTTTTGGGATTATTTCTGGGGAACAGGGTTGGGCATTTTGGTAGGAACATTCATCTTCACCTTCTTCATCGGCACCCTTAAGGAGATCTGGGCTTCGGGCGACTGGTCGGGACTATTTTCCTTCAAAGTCTATTTTTCATTGATACTGTTCGTATTTTCTTTCTTCGTGCCCACAATCATAAAGCGATTCAAGGCCGCCGGCTGATATGTCGCGGGGTTCGCAAGGAGCACCTGGATTGTTTTTAGTCGCTGGGCTACTTGTAATTTCCATATCGATTATTATTAAAAATGCATCTTTTCCGCTATACCGACTCCAACACAATCATTCATCCTTCCCAAAGGAGACCCATGGATAACAAGGACTTTTTGAACACGCTGAGCGTCAACGGCGGGTCATTGCGCTTTTACGATATCCAGCAGTTTGCTGCCCGGGGGATTGCCGATATTGAGCGCCTGCCCTACTCGATCCGCATACTGGTGGAAAATGTGCTTCGCAAGATGGACGGCCGACTGGTGCGCGAAGCGGATCTCATGGCAGTGGCCGGTTGGCAGAAATCGTATGCGGCCCCGGTCGAGATCCCGTATCACCCGGCGCGCGTTCTGATGCAGGACTTTACCGGTGTTCCGGCGGTGGTGGACCTGGCGGCCATGCGCGATGCGGTTAAACACCTGGGCGGTGATCCCCGTAAAATCAACCCCCTGGTGCCGGTTGAACTGGTGGTGGACCATTCGGTGCAGGTCGATTATTTCGGCACCGCAGATTCGCTGCGTCGCAACGTGGCTTTGGAATACGAACGCAATGCCGAGCGTTACAAACTGCTCAAGTGGGCTCAGAAAAGCTTCGCCAATTTTAAAGTGGTACCGCCAAATTCCGGAATTTGCCACCAGGTCAACCTGGAGCATCTCGGGCGGGTGGTGATCACACAGGAGACCGCCTCCGGGACGCTGGCCTATCCCGACACGCTGGTCGGCACTGATTCGCATACTCCCATGATCAATGGTATCGGGGTGATGGGCTGGGGGGTGGGCGGCATCGAGGCTGAGGCGGTGATGCTGGGACAGCCCTACTACATGTCGATTCCGGAGGTGATCGGCGTCAAACTTCTCGGCCGACTCAAGGAGGGGGTTACCGCTACCGACCTGGTACTGACCATCACGGAGTTGTTGCGCAAACAGGGGGTCGTCGAAAAATTCGTGGAATACTTCGGGCCCGGCCTGCAGCACCTCACGGTTCCGGACCGCGCGACGATCTCCAACATGACGCCGGAATACGGCGCCACCCTTGGTTTCTTTCCGGTCGACGAGAAAACGCTGCAGTATCTCAACATGACCGGCCGCAGCGAACAGGCGGCGATAACTGAAGCCTACACCAAAGCGGTCGGGCTGTTTTATGACGACCGCCGGCAGCCGGAATATACTCAGCTGCTGGAACTGGATCTTGCCCGCGTTGAACCTTCACTCGCCGGCCCGGCCCGGCCTCAGGACCGCATCGCGCTTTCGGGCATGAAAGGTGCCGCAGCCAGAAGCCTTGGGTGTGAGTACGACCGCGATGTGGAGATCCAGCAATTGTCTCGCTTTCATCAGGAGTCGGGCAATACCACTGTGCGCGCCGGTCGTTGTCACCCGATCGCCCAGCGCCAATTCGAAATCACGCTCATTGGACGGCCGGCGCTGTTTGGCGACGGCTGCACGGCCATCGCGGCGATCACCTCGTGCACCAACACCTCAAACCCGCATGTGCTTATCGGCGCCGGACTGATCGCCCGCAACGCGGTGGAACGGGGCCTGACCGTTCCGCCCTATGTTAAAACCTCCCTGGCGCCCGGCTCCAAAGTGGTCATCGACTATCTGGACGCAGCTGGCCTGATGCCCTACTTCAAAGCGCTGGGCTTTCATCCGGCCGCATTCGGCTGCACCACTTGCATCGGCAACAGCGGCCCCTTGCCCGAGCCGATCAGCCTGGCGATCAAGGCGGGTGACCTGGTGGCGGCAGCGGTGCTCAGCGGCAATCGCAACTTTGAGGGCCGCGTGAGCCCGGACGTGCGCGCCAACTTCCTCGCCTCGCNNCCTCGCCCATGCTGGTGGTCGCCTTTGCCCTGGCCGGTCGTGTCGATATCGACCTGACCATCGAACCGCTCGGGATCGACCCCAATGGGGCGCCGGTTTACCTCGACGAACTTTGGCCAGCACATGACGAGATCGAAGCCCTGGTGGCCGCACATGTCCAAAAATCCTTCTACGACCGCGAATACAGCCGCATCTACGAGGGTGACGAATTCTGGAAAGCCCTTGAGGTGAACGAAAGCACTACCTTCGCCTGGGAGCCGCAATCCACCTATGTCAAACGGCCGCCTTATTTCGAGGGTTTCAATCTTCAGCCTTTAAGGCCGACCGACATCGTCGCGGCGCGCGCGTTCCTCTTCCTGGGCGATTCGGTGACCACGGATCACATCTCTCCCGCGGGCGCAATCCCCGAGACATACCCGGCCGGACAGTACCTTCTGGAACAGGGCGTGCCCAGAGCGGCATTCAATTCATACGGCTCGCGGCGCGGCAATCACGNNATCACGAAGTCATGATGCGCGGCACTTTTGGCAATATCCGCATAAAGAACAAGTTGGTGGAATCCCGTGAGGGCGCTTATACTTTAAAGTTCCCTGAAGAAGAAGAGGTGTTCAATTACCAGGCCGCCATGCAGTATAGAGCGCAAAATACGCCCCTTCTGGTCCTTGGCGGAAAAGAATACGGCACTGGATCGTCGCGCGACTGGGCGGCCAAGGNNGGCAGCTCGCGCGACTGGGCGGCCAAGGGAACCAGCCTGCTGGGGGTGCGTGCGGTGCTGGCGGAATCCTACGAGCGGATCCATCGCAACAATCTGGTGGGAATGGGCGTGCTGCCTCTGGTGTTTAAGACCGGCGAAAACGCGGAGAAATTGGGGCTGGATGGGCACGAGGCATATTTTATCCAGGGCCTGGCCCAATTGGCGCCCCGCAAGGAAGTGAACGTGCGAGCGGTGAAACCGGACGGCCGGGAGATCATTTTCAAGGCCATCGCACGCCTCGACACAGAGGTGGACGTCACCTATTTCAATCACGGCGGGATTCTGGCGTATGTGCTGCGCAAACTGATGTCCGGCGTGGCCGAATCGGTCACGGCTTCCTGACCAGTTTTGCCACTGCCTCGATATGGAATGTATGCGGAAACATATCCACCGGCTGAATTTCTTCCACGGCATATGTTTCCTTGAGCAGCCCCAGATCACGCGCCAGGGTGGCAGGATTGCAGGAGACATAGACAATCCGCCTGGGTGCCAACAGCAGCACATCTCGGACCACATCCTGGTGCATACCCGCCCGGGGCGGATCGATGATCATTACTTCCGGCCGCACGCCGAGCTGCGGCAGCGTACGGCGCAGATCACCGCCGATGAAACGGCAGTTGTGCACGGCATTGCGGCGACAATTGCGCTCGGCATCGGCCAAAGCGCTCTCCACAATTTCAAGACCGATCACCTCCCTGGCCTGGTCCGATAAATAAATCGCGATCGTTCCCGCTCCACAGTAAAGATCCATCACCGTTTCTTCGCCTGTGAGCTCCGCGTAACGCACAACCTGATCGTACAACCGTTCGGCCTGGCGCGTGTTGGTCTGAAAGAAGGAGTTGGCCGATATTTCGAAATCGTAACGGCCGATGCGATCCACAATAAAACTCCGGCCGGCCAGGGTGATCTCGTATTCGCCTACTGCGATCGCAGCCTTTCGCGCCGTGATATTGTTCATTACCGAAACCACGGCCGGGTAGGTCTGCATCAGCCTGTCGGCCAGCACCTGAAGATGCGCACGCTCTTCCCAGGCCGTGATGATGTTGACCATCCACTGATCGTGCAGCACCGAATGCCGCAATACCAGAAATCGCCAGAAGCCCTCGTGACTGCGCAATCCATACACCGGCAGGTGCGAGGCCTGAATGAATCGGCGCACGTCGTTCATGATCCGGTTGCCCAGTTCTGGTTGCAGGCGGCAGTGATCGATATCGAGCACCTTGTCAAAGGTTCCGGGGACATGCAGGCCCAGGGCTGGACCGTTCTGCGCATCGGCTGTTCCCATTTCTTCCGGCAGCAGCCACCTGCGGGTAGAGCAGGAGAATTCCATCTTGTTGCGATAGCCGTAGCGTTTTTCAGACGGCAGCGTCTCATGGACCGGGACATCGGTCATCAAGCCGATGTGTTCGAGGCACTCGCGCACCTGCTGGCGCTTGAAAAGCAGTTGTTTTTCATAAGCCAGGAATTGCCATTTGCATCCTCCGCAGTTCCCGCTGTATAGGCAGGGGGCGGTCACGCGGTCCGCGGAAGGCTCGATCAGTTCAAGCACGCGCGCTTCGGCATAGTTTTTCTTTTTACGTATGATACGGACGAGAACGCGGTCGCCCGGCACGGCCAGTTCCACGAACACGGCCAGACCGTCGACCTTCGCCAGCCCTTTGCCGCCGAAGGCCGATTGCTCGATGTATAGTTCGATGATTTGTCCTTTTTTCAATGTCATAGGTCACAAGGATGAGTAAGATGCCTGATTTTCAGACGATGCAATTCAGTGTCGATGGTCTCCGCCTGGTCGGCAGCCTGCACCTGCCCGCAGCGCGCAATCCGCCGGTGGTCATCGGCTGCCATGGTTTGCTGGCCAATCGGGAGTCGCCTAAGCAGACGCGCCTGGCGGCGCTCTGCAACGCTCATGGCATCGCCTATTTTCGCTTCGATCACCGCGGCTGCGGTGACAGCCAGGGCCGGTTCGCCGAGGTCACTTCCTTGTCGGCGCGCTGCCGCGATCTATATCAAGCGATGCGCCTCATGGAAACTCATCCTCGAACCGGTCCTCTGCTATGCCTTTTCGGCAGCAGCTTCGGCGGTGCGGTGGCGCTTGGGGTAGCCGCTCGGCAGTCCGTACCGGCCATCGTCACCTTCGCAGCGCCTATTTACAGTTTGCCCGATCTACCCGAGGCTTTACAGCAATTATCAAACGATGTCGACAGCTCTCCTGATCTGCTGGAGAACCTGAAATTCGATCTTCGGCCCTGTCTTGCCGCTGTTTCTAATATCCTGATCGTTCACGGGGACTGCGACGACGTGGTCCGCCCTGCGCACGCCCACGAGTTACTGGCCCGCTGCAGCAGCCCTAAAAAGCTTCAGCTTCAAACAGGCGGTGATCATCCGATGTCGTCGCCCGAACACCAGCGCCAATTCGCCGCGTCATTCATCGATTGGGTGTCGGCGGCCGCCAAACGGTCACTTTGACCTGCGACAGGGGCTGCAAACCTAACCTTCTCCCCAGCCCGTTCCCCTTACACCAGCAATTGGAATAATTCACTTGCTTTTCTGACCTGAATGTTGTCTTATGGGCAATCAACTCGGCTTCGCATCATCAACGAAGCAATTTTTTTCTGAAGGAACAAACCACCCCGGTACATCCTCCAGTCTAAAATTTGAGAATTTCATCGAAAGGAGGATGTCAAGATGGCCAACGGAACGGTTAAATGGTTTAACGACCAAAAAGGGTTCGGCTTCATCGAACAAGAAAACGGACCCGATGTGTTCGTCCACCACTCAGCAATCAATGCAACCGGTTTTAAAAGCTTGAAGGAAGGCGACCAGGTTTCCTTTGAAATTGAACAAGGGAAAAAAGGTCCTTCCGCTACCAACGTCACTGTACGCTAAGTTGCGGCACCTTTAAAAAAAGGGGCATGTCTCCAATCAGGAGGATGCCCCTTGCCCTTTTTTTCAGGCCCTCCAATACTCACACCTGCCATCGCCCCTGAGTGAACTGACATACGCGGAGAGGGGGCACTGAGGTTAGCGGAGAAAAGCAGGCGAAACGATAAAGGAGCAAGGTGATCTATATGAATATCTACATTGGAAATCTATCTTATAGCACCACGGAAGATACGTTGAAGTCCCTGTTTGCCGAATTCGGAGATGTCGAAAGCGTTAAGGTTGTCAAGGACAGGTTTTCCGGCAGACCCAAAGGATTCGGTTTCATTGAAATGCCAAGCAACTCCGAAGCCGATCAGGCGATCAAGGCCTTGAATGGAAGCCGCATAGACGGCAATAATATTAAAGTGAATCCTGCAGATCCCGGCGGTAAACGAGCAAAGAAACGCTCGTTTACCAGACGATAGAAAATAATGACTTGCTTTCTGAATCAGAAATGTTAGAGTGCGCCATTCAACATCGGTTCCGCGTCATCGCGGAACGATTTTTTTCTGAAGGAACGAATCATTTCTAAGGTTACATCCTCCAGTCTAAAATTTTGAGCATTTTATAGAAAGGAGGATGTCAACATGACCACCGGAACAGTAAAATGGTTTAATGACAAAAAAGGATTCGGTTTTATCGAACAGGAAAACGGACCCGACGTATTCGTTCACCATTCAGCTATCAATGCAAGCGGTTTCAAAAGCCTCAAAGAAGGCGATAAAGTCTCCTTTGACATTGAGCAGGGACAAAAAGGTCCCTCCGCAGCAAATGTCACTGTAAGTTAATATGCGAAAAGGGCATCCCTTGAAATGGGGATGCCCTTAACGTTTTTGCGCACGTCGAGCAAGCTTACCCGTGTTCCTGTTCATCACACGCTTATGATTCACGAGAGCGCAATTCACGGGAAAGACGCCGCGGCAACACAGATATCAGGAATCTCTGCTATTGAATTTTAATGATTTTCAACTTCATCCCTCGGTTGCGGCAGGCATCACGGCCGCCGGTTATTCAACCCCCACCCCTATTCAAATCCAGGTCATCCCGCGCGCCATGCAGGGCCAAGATTTAATTGGACTGGCGCAGACCGGCACAGGCAAAACAGCCGCTTACGCATTGCCTCTGCTGGATCGGCTAATGAAAAGGACAAACCGGAACATACGCGCACTCATCATCGCACCCACACGTGAGCTTGCCGAACAGATCCATCAGGACATCAAGACGCTTGGCTGCCAAACACGCCTGCGCAGTCTGGCCATTTATGGAGGAGTGGGATTAAATCCTCAGATTCGAGAATTAAGACAAGGTGCCGAAATTGTGGTGGCCTGCCCCGGCCGTCTTATCGACCACATCAATCGGGGTAATCTGGATTTTTCATCTCTGGAGGTTCTGATTCTCGACGAGGCGGACCAGATGCTGGATATGGGATTTATTCCTGATATTCGAAGGATTTTGAAACATATTCCCCGCGATCGGCAAACCTTGATGTTTTCCGCAACGATGCCCGGGGAAATACGGAAATTAACGAATGAAATGGTCCGAAAAGCGGTTACCGTTCAAGTGGGTAATCCCGCCCCTGCGGATACCGTCAGTCATACTCATTTCCCGATCACCCAGAGCCTGAAGACCTCTCTGCTGCTTAGAATTTTGAAAGATCCGCAGATCGGTTCGGTTCTTGTCTTTACACGAACCAAGCATCGCGCCAAACGTTTGAGCGAAGTCCTATTCAGTGCAGGATACGGCTCCACCTCGATCCAGGGAAACCTTTCTCAAGGCCGCCGCCAGGCTGCGTTGAACGGCTTCAGGACGGGAAAATACCAGATTCTTGTGGCCACCGACATCGCAGCCCGCGGCATTGATGTTTCCGGGGTCTCGCATGTTGTTAATTACGACATCCCGGCCACCGCCGAAGCATACATTCACCGCAGTGGAAGAACAGGGCGTGCCGATCATAAAGGCCAGGCCTTTAATTTAATCACCAGCGAAGATCAGGTTATCCTGCGTTCCATCGATAAGCTTTTAGGCTCACGCGTTGAACGCCGCACGTTTCCGGATTTTGACTATGACGTCTCGACGGCTCGCGTACCACAGAGCCGGTCTCATCTACCAAAACCTTTGAAATCATATCACCATCCATCGGTGCGATAATCATTGCGACTATGCAGATGCCTGAACACAATTCTCTTCCACTAGTTATTCAGGGCGGCATGGGGGTGGGGGTGTCCGGATGGACGCTGGCCAGAGCGGTTTCGCTCGCAGGTCAGTTGGGAGTAGTTTCGGGCACCGCCATAGATCAAATACTTGCACGCAAGCTGCAACTAGGCGATCCGGGCGGCCATCTTCGGCGGGCGATGGCGTTTTTCCCTGATTTGGAAATGGTTGCCCGAATTGAAGAGGCATTTTACCGGCCAATGGGCAAACCCGAAGGCGAGCAGTTTAAATCAGCGCCCCTGTTCGCGCTTCAGATGCCCATGCAGCTTAAAGAATTGACTGTCCTGGCTGCCTTCTGCGAAGTTTTTCTGGCAAAAGAGGGACACGGCAACCCCATCGGCATCAATCTGCTTGAAAAGATTCAACTGCCTAATATTTTCGCCATCTATGGCGCCATGCTGGCTGGTGTCGACTACGTGTTCATGGGGGCCGGCATACCCAACGAAATTCCGGGTATCATCGATCGATTGTCAAAACATCTGGATGTTTCCCAGAAAATCTCCGTCCAGGGCGCAGCGACGGCAAATAAATTCCGAATGCAATTCTCCCCCCGTTCTTTTATCACCAAAGCGCTGCCGGCACTCAAGCGCCCTCGCTTTATACCAATCATATCTTCCGCTACTCTGGCCAGAATGATGTGTAAAAAAGCCAATGGGACGATAAACGGGTTCGTCATCGAAACCTTTACCGCCGGTGGACATAATGCCCCACCCCGGGGAAAACAGGCCTTGACCGAAAACGGTGAGCCCATTTACGGCAGTCGTGATGATATCGGAATCGAAGAAATCAAATCCATCGGTCTTCCATTCTGGCTTGCCGGTTCCTGGGGAACCCCCGAAAAACTAACTGAAGCGTTGTCCGTCGGCGCCAATGGAATTCAAGCCGGCACAGCTTTCGCTTTCTGCAAGGAAGCAGGTCTGACGGAGCAGTTAAAAAAGCAGGTGATTCAAAGTATCTTACGCGGAAATGCATCCGTCATTACGGATGCCTATGCGTCTCCGACACACTTTCCGTTCAAAGTACTTTGTTTGAAGAACACGCTCTCCGATCATGATGAGTACCTGCGCAGAAAGCGCGTCTGCGATCTAGGCTATCTCAGGGGGCTGTATGTCTGCGGGGATGATAACATCGGTTACCGTTGCCCCGCCGAACCTGTTGAAGCTTACATCAAAAAGGGCGGAAAAGCGGAAGATGTCAAAGATAAGAAGTGCCTGTGCAATGCACTGCTTTCAAATATCGGATTGGGGCAGTACCGCAAAGACGGCTATGTTGAAAATGCCTTGATTACTGCCGGCAAGGCCATTCTTTCGTTCGCCAGCCTCCTGAAGTCCGGCCATTCCTACTCGGCAAAGGATGTCGTGGACTGGTTGTTAACCCAGTATAGATTAAGAACCGGCAGCAACGCATTAGAACATACCGCTTAACTCGCCAACGACTCCTGCAGGAAGCAGCCCGCTCCTCCCCGCCGCGCCGCGAACGCAAGACGGGGTCTCAAAATTTTGCGCTACTTGTGTTGAATGTGCAGGCAGGTCGCAGGAGAATGCGATATGCATGGTTATACAGTCTCGAGATCGCCCGTCGCCGCGGATCCGATCCTTTTGACGACGCGCGCCGGACTTCCGGCCACTACGGTCATAGATGGAACATCTCGCGTCACCACGGCGCGCGCCGCCACAATGGCGCCGTGCCCGATCGACACGCCTCTGAGGATCGTTGCACCGGCACAAATCCAGGCATCGTCCTCGATGATCACCGGCGCGATGTTCTCTTTTTCCACCGGCAGATTGCGCGCACGCGCCTGGGGATCGAGCGGGTGATTGTTGTTGTCAAAAATCGTAACCCGCTCGGCGATCAGCACCCGGTTGCCGATCACGATGCGATCCGCGCAAGACAGGACCGTCGCATACCCCAGGTAGACATCATTGCCGATCACGATGGTCGGATCGGGATTGACTTTGTACGAAACGATCAGGGCTACATTTCCCCCAATCCGCACCCGATCACCCAGGACGATTGAGCCGTAACCTAGAATGAGGGGAAAGTTGATTTCGAACGTGACTCCTTCTCCCACCTTGCGGCAGCGGTAGCGCAGCATAGGCTCGTAGAGAAATATCTGCTTGAAATGCCGGAAGATTGCCACCGACAGTCTCATTGCATTGAACAACAGCGCTCCCAATATACCCGAAAAAGGCAGGCGCATTGAACGCAATACCAACGCCCAACGGTAAAGAAGTTTATGGTACCATTTTTTCTGTGTGCGCACATTCAAAAGAAATTCCTGAATAGATGCCATGGCGGACCTCATGCATTTTCAATTTTACCAATAATTTCAATTTCTATAATCAGGGTAAGCCAAGGTAGTTTGCTGCTGTTCGATACACCGGAGTCAGGCGACACGCGGATCCCAGGTGACATCCTTGCGCCCGATAAAAAAGCGATACCAGCCCATCAGTATCGCCGCGTTCATCAACGTGAAGTGACAGAAAAGCCCGAACATACCCGCAGAACGACCGACCGACTCCAGGGCCCAACCGATCGCCGCCGCAGTATAGCAGCCGAGTTGCAGGGCAAACAGCACTGCGAAAAAAGAACCGTGATGGAGCAACTGAATATTGAGTATCAACAAGGCGACCATGAAAAAGGGAACTGCGAACCGGATGAGTTTGTGCGAGATCAATTGAAAACTGAACAACGGGTAACGATGGAAGTTAAGCATGGCTGCGTAACGCGAAATAGCATGCAGGGTACGGTTGGTGATTCGTACCTGACGAAGAAATTCCTTGCGGGTCTCCTCCGAAGCTGTTTCGCTGCAAAACACGTCGTGGGCAAAAACAACCCGGTAACCCTGACGCACCACCTTTAGGGGAAGCACCAGATCATTGATCTCATCAGCCATCAATGGCCGGTACAGTTCTCTGCGCATGCCAAATATCGCCCCATCCGCCCCGACGCAAGATCCGACACGGGTTTCCAAACCTTTGATCAATCGCTCCAGATGTGTATACAGGCTGCTGGTAACGACCAGACGTCCGGCCCGGTGCGCGTAATACCGCGTACTGCCGGTTACCAGACCCACTCTGGGATCGCCGAAATAGGAGACCATCTTGCGCAGTGCATCGGCATCGAACAAGGCGTCCGCATCGGTGAAGATTACGATCTCACCGCTGACCAGTTCCACACCCCGGTTCAAACCGGCGGTTTTGCCCATTCGTTCTTCCTGCCGCAAAAGCCGTACGCCACGAGAAGCATAGGATTGGACAGCTGCATCGGTGCCATCCGTGCTGCTATCCGAGATCACAAGGATTTCAAGCCGCTCAGGCGGATATTCCAGAGCCAGTGCGTTGTCTAGTTTGCGCCCAATTACAGCTGCTTCATTGTAAGCCGAAATGATGATCGATACGCGGGGCACAGATGGGTGCACACGTAACGGTGCGCGACGCACAAGGCCGATGCCGAAGAGAACCACCGGGTAAAGCGCATACGAATAGATAAACAATACAAGGCTGAGTCCGAAAAGGATAACATCCACGGTATATCTTCTCCTCTTTCCTAGTGCGGATTTCTTATCGAAATCGCCGTTTCGCGTATATTTTCTTCGCCGATCTGTGGATTGCCGCTGATATAGATGTCGTGCCATTTCTGAAAGATCAAAATCGACCATATCAGCGTATCGTGGATCTCTTTTCCGTCAAAATGTTCACTCAGAATTCGCTGCACCGTGGTCGGGTTCAACACCCCTTGGGATGCTATTTTATCCTTGCGCAGCGCTTCCAGCACATAGGGCTTCAGGTCGCCTTTCAGCCATTGGGCCATCGGCCCAACGAACCCCTGCTTGCGGTGCCGGATCACCGGTTGAGGTAGTAATTGCGCAGCCGCCTTCTTGAGCAGGTATTTCTTACGCCACCAGCTCATTTTCATCTCGGCCGGAATGGTCGCCGCAAATTCAAGGAATAGATGATCGATAAACGGCACGCGCACCTCCAGACTGTGCTGCATGCTCATGCGGTCGGTAACGGCCAGAATATCCTCCGGGAGGTAGGTTTTGATGTCGCAATAGAGAACCCGATTCAGAGGATGGCTGTTTTCAGCCACATTGGCGGAGTGATAGTGCTTGAGGATCAGCTCCCGGCAATCGCTGTAATATTGTTCATGAGCCTGCGGCTCGCTAAAGAGCAGTCGCGACAAACCGGGGGGCATAATGGAAAGAAACCCGAAATACGCCTCATCCGGCGGCAAAGCACCTGAGCGTACGAAGCGCTTGAGATGGTTGATGGTGTAGTGACCGTCGGAGCGTTCAGGAATCTTGCCGATCATTTTAGGTATAAGAGAACGCCGCCAGCTGGACGGGAGGCGTGCATAGCCGCTGTGAAGCATAAAACCGAGATAACGTTCATATCCCGCGAATGCTTCGTCGCCGCCCAAGCCGGATAAGGCGACAGTCACATTTTCACGTGCAATTTTGCAGACGAAGTAGCTGGGTATGGCCGAGTCGTCCGCAAAGGGCTCGTCGAATGCGCGCACAATGGTTTCCACCAGACCGTCAGCCTTAGGAATGACTTCATAGCTGCGATGGCGGGTAGCGTACCGATCGGCCACCATCCGGGCAAACGGACGCTCATCCAGATAGCCTCCGGTCTTTCCACCGAAACCGATGCAGAACGTGTTGACCGGCGTACGGCTGCTACGGCTCATGTTGGCCACCACCATACTGGAATCGATTCCGCCGCTCAGGAAGCCGCCTAACGGGACTTCGCTCATCAAGCGCATTTCAACGGCCTCATGCAACCGCTCGAGCAGCCCGTCTACAAAATATTCTTCGCTTTTTCCATAATCGGGATGTACGAAAAGATCCCAATACTTTCGGATGCGTATGTTCCCCGCTTTCCAGGTTAACGTGTGGCCCGGCAGCAGTTTGTAAATATCCTCATAAATGGTCAACGCATCCGGGATGTACGATAAGGTAAAATAGCAGCTCAGTGCTCTCTTGTTCAAGCGTCGGGGAAAAGAGGGTTCGGAAAGAATCGCCTTCATTTCGGAGGCGAAGTAGAACTGATGGTTATGGTGTGCATAAAATAAGGGTTTAATTCCGAGGCGGTCTCGAGCCATGAATAAACTTTGGGAATGGCTGTCCCAGATGGCGAAGGCGAACATCCCCCTCAATTTTTCGACACAAGCTTCGCCCCATTCTTCATATCCGTGCAGGATTGTCTCGGTATCGCTAAGAGTGTTGAACCGATGCCCTTTAGCTTTCAATTGTTGGTACAACGAGCGGTAGTTGTAGATTTCACCGTTGAATATGATGCATTTGCTTCGATCTTCGTTGTAAATCGGTTGCTGTCCTCCAGCGACATCGATTATGCTCAAACGTCGGTGCCCAAGGCCGACGTGCTCGTCCCGGAAATACCCGCAGTCGTCAGGACCGCGGTGCGCCAGTGTGTTGGTGGCATTTTCGGGGTTGAAGTTTCTCGCTCCTCCCTTGGATGCCATTCCGAATATTCCGCACATGTTTCGCCTTTATCTTGGAGGGTCTAAAGGTTCGCCAGAGTCCTTAGCCGATGCCATTGCGCCTGCTTCTCCTCTGGGACTGAACCTATCCGGTTGCGTCGT
>DDYQ01000209.1 GCA_002348005.1 Desulfobacteraceae bacterium UBA2230
GCGTAAGAGAGGTATAATATGGCAAGAACCGTTTCGAGAAACTCCCTGTATGAGAACGCCGCGAGATCGTCCTACCAGAACCCCGCCAACAGCGGCAGCAGGATGCCGGTGCCCAAGTTCGCCAACGGCGGCAGGACCGACATCGCCATGCCTGTGGGCCCGGCCGGCCCAATAAACTCGCGGCCGATCTCTCCTCCGCGCGAGCAGAGAACCCCGGACCAGAGGGCCGCGTTCAGGGCCAGAAGGAACGCCATGATGCCGCCGCCCCCTCCCGGTATCGCGCCGTCGATCGCCGGTCCGGGCGGGATGCCGCCATCTCAGTACTCTGGGCAGATGACGATTTATGGCGCCCCCTCTGTCAGCAACATGATCCCGCAGCCGCAGGTCCCCAAGCCCATGCCCTATCAGGCGGGCGTGATGCCCCAGCCTTCGCCGTATCAAATGGGCGTGATGCCCAAGCCTGCGCCCTTTCAGCAGACCGGCCAGCCCATGGGGCAGATGATCGGGATGCCGAATCCGATGACAACGGGGATGCCGAGCCCCATGCCTGCAATGGGTAATCCAATGCCGGCGATGGGCAATCCGATGGTTTCGCCGGGGTTCAGTGCGGGCAGGGTGCCGATGGCTCCGATGTTGCAAAACCCCTGGAGATAAATGGCCAACATAACATTTGGATCGAATTGGCAGCCGTACACGATAGCCGACCTCAGCGGCGGCTTGAATATCGACACGTCCAAGGTCAATCCGAATGAACTGTTGGTCTGCGAGAATATCGACCTGCAAACCTACGGCGCGGTCACGAAGCGCGGCGGGTATAGGGACTGCAACGCCACTGCGAGAACCGTGACCTCCGGGAATGGCGGCATCAGGACGCTGTTCGCATATTCCAAGAATACGTCGGGGGTGTTTTCGGAGACGGTGCTTGGCGCCAATGACGGGAAGATATTCAAGGGTGTGGCGGGGACTGTGCCTGCGAACAAGTTGGTGTTTTCATCGTTCACCGACCTGACGACCGGCCTGACGGCTGGGGACAAATTCTACATGGCGGCCCTCGTTAACAGGGCCATGATCTCATCCATCCATCATCGGTTGTGGACGGATGGAACAACCGTGTACAATAACGGCGTCGCAGCCCCGGCCGCTCCATCCACGAACGTCATTGCTGCCGGCGGCGCGCTTACCATCGGAACGTATAAGGTTGCCTATGCTTACAAGATGAGCGGCAACAATTATTATGAAACCAATGTTGGCGCAACGGCGACGGTCAGCATTGCGGTCAACAACAGTTACGTCGAGGTGACGGTCGCAGCGTCCGCCGATCCGCAGATCGACAAGATCAGGATTTTTATCACCAGCCCCGGCGGAGAGGTGCTGTACTATCAGACGGAGGTGGCGAACGCGAATGCGACGATCGATATCGGCCTGACCACCACGCTGGCCGGCGAGGTCGCGGTGCTGGACAATTTTGTTCCGCCGAAAGCAAAGTACATTCTGTCGGTCGGCAACAGGATTTTTTATGCCAATACGGATGACGCGAAGAACGGGACCTCGCTCGTTCGCTGGAGTCATCTCAATGACCCGCATTCTGTCGGCGAGGCGAACTGGGCCGAGTTCTCCCCCGAAGACGGGACCGAGATCACCGGCATCGGGGCGGTGCTGAATTACCTTGTCGTGTTCAAGCGCAATTCGATATTCACCCTTGATCTCGGGGATTTCAGCAAAGCGCAGATCTCCCACAAGGATGGGGCGATTTGCGACGGGTCGATTCAAACGCTCTATAATGGGAAGAGCGTGGCCTTCCTGTCTGAGAGCGGGGTGAAGGTCTTCGATGGCCAGAACGTAATCAGCATCAGCGATCTCAAGGTGAACACGATCGTGTGCCACAATATCGACATGGATGATGTCGCCGACAAAACCGTGTCCCTCTATTACCCGACCGGGAGAAAGTACTCCCTCGTGCTCCCGGTTGCCAGCGGCTCTTACGTGTGGCTGAATTATTATTTTGACGAGTACGGCAAGATGTCGTCCTGGTCTCAGTACCTCATGTTCTCTCCGACGGCGATGTGCCTGGCCGCGGATGATGACGGGAACATCGTGCCCCTTGCCGCCCACTACTCCGGAACGAGCGCCTATATATCCGAAACGGATTATCGCAGGTCCAATACCGACGGCTGCTATTTCGATCCGACGGCCGCGCCGGGATCAGAGATCACGCCCGGCGCCACGGTGCAGATGAAATTCAAGACCGTGCCTCATAATTTCGGCGCCGCCGGCGCGACCAAACAAGTGCGCCGGTGCGACCTCGAGTGGATGTCGGCGTCTCCGACGGAAGCGCAGTTCGAGGTCGCGGTGGACTTCGGCACCCACACCGGCATCATAAAAAAGGTGTCGCATGACGGGGCCACCTTTTGGGGAGGCTTTTATTGGGGGCATGGATATTGGGGCCAGAGCGGCCGGGCCGTGGACAGGATTGACCTCAGAGGAAAGGGCCAGAATTATGAATTTATTTTTTTGGAGAATAGCGATTCGATCGTCACCGTGTATGGCATGAATTTCCTGTTCTACCCGGTTTCGTATCAGGGGGTGACGGATGCCCAGTAAGCCGATCACCATAGGCAGGCAGGCCAATCCGCACGACATGATGAACATCAAAAATTTGCGCAACATGGCGCAGGCGGCACAAGAGGCGGCGGACAGCGCCATGGCTACCGCCACCGCCGGTCCTTCCGCTTCCTGGCCGGTGGGGTCGCTGTACTTCAGCATCCTTTCGACCGACCCGGCAACGCTGTTCGGTTTCGGCACGTGGGTTCGGGTAGCCGAGGGGAAATTCATTGTTGGGCTTGATTCCACTGATACCGACTTCGATGCGGCAGAGAAAACTGGCGGTGCGAAAACCGTTGATGCCAGTCACGATCACGTATCGGGGGCCATCACGATCAATTCTGAGTCCACCCACACCCACTCGATCGATCCACCGAGCACGACCACCTCGGGCCCGAGCGTTCAAAATTTCAACGAGGGAAGCGGGGCCGCGGTGCTCAGCAACGAGAACCATACGCACACGGTTGACATAGCGGCATTTACCAGTGCGGCCGGTTCGTCTCACACGCATACCGCCTCCTCGCTGAATACGGCTACCGGCGGAAGCGCGGCGCTGTCTATTGTTCCGCCTCATTACGTTGCGTACATCTGGAAGAGGACGGCCTGAGATGACGACAAAAACTTTAACCGGCAATTATCAGGTGCTTTCCCAGGATTACATCCTGATCGCGGACTCGTCCGCCGGGCCGTTTACGGTCACGCTGCCCGATCCGTCGGGGATGGAGGGCAGGGAGTATAAGTTCATTCGTGTGAACACTGGCACAAACAGAAATGTCACGATTACGCCGGTGGCCGGTTCGGTGGTGAATCTGTCTGCGCAGTATAACACGCTGGTCGTTGTCTCGATCGGTATGGCGTGGATCAAACTAAATGGAGCATGACATGGATAGAGTGATTTTTTCTGCTGGCCCGATGTGCGATATGACCTACTTTGACGAGGACGCAAATGGCGCGGCGTTCATTCACAACGTCAATGGGCAGTGGATTTTCGACAAGAAGAACTACTGGCGAGATAAACAGTCTATCGGTAATGCGGGTGCGCGTGTAATCCGGTCCGCTCTCTACTGCGTGGGCGGCAAGCGGCTGCGGAGCGAGTGCTTCATGCCGTGGGGGTTTGTGCCATCAAAGGATGCGTGGGACTTGCGAATAAAAAATCAGGTGTTCTTTGATATCCTGCGCCAGCAAGTCATCGAAGCAAACAAGATGCGCCTCGCGGTCATGATATGTGTAATGAACGAATGTGAGGAACGGAAGCCAGATCGCCGCGAGCAGTCGCCGTTCTACCACAACGTCAACGGCATTGAGGGCCTGTACGATGACAAGGTTCTGCCCTATGTCCGCAACCTGACAACCTGGATACTGGACGCGCTTGAAGGAACGGACTTTTACATTGAATTGATTAACGAGGGCCACCGGCGCAAGTCGGGTTCTGCTGATGTCGTCAATGCCATGTTCCCCGTTCTCATTCAGCGCAATGTCCCGCCGTGGCGCATATCGCTGGGGGCCGATGTCCTTGAGCAATCGCTGGCAGGGTTCAGGGATGTAAGCACATGGACGGAACGCTGGCCCAACGAACTGCAACCGCCTGACCGGGAGAACTACGACATTTTTATTGACCGCAATCACTTGGTCAAGTTCTACGATGCGGAGTACCCCACGGCAACGAACAACGTATTCTCAAGCATCTGCCACAACTTCGCCGATGCTGCCGACAAGGACTATCCGAAGGTTCACCCCTACGGACGGCGCACCGGGTACACCAAAGAGGCGTGGGTTGATAGGAACCTCGCCAGCAATAGGGTTTGTTTCAGCACGGATGGTACTGATTTCGCCGATGCGCCAAGCGGCAGACCCAGCCCGGCGAGGATGAAAGCCGCCATGCTCTACGTCATGCGGAGCAATCCTCGCTACAAGGCCGCGCCGCTTATCAAGGGCTACCCTAAGTTGTGGTTCGACTTTCTGCCTCATGGCGAGACAACGGAACAGATCGTTGCGGTCGTGGATGCTATGGCTGAGGCGCACCATGAGTTCTTCGGCACTTGGCCTGACAACAGGGGTCATGTTCCGACCTATGAGGAAACGTACCCCGAGCCAACACCGGAACCGCCTGCGCCACCGGAGCCGCCGTTTCCGACAACTTGTGGTGTAAGGCATTGGTGGGAGCATCTCAAAACGTGGAACTTCAAGGCCGCGTGGGAACATCTACTCGGCAACCACAATAACGGGAGTGGCGATGGGTCGCTGGCCTATTAGGAGAGAATCATGATGGCATGGGTTGCAGTAAATATTGAAATCATCGCGGCGATAGTTGTCTACATGGTGTCGTTTGTGCTTGTCACCGAGATGTTGAAAGGATGGTGTGAGCAGGATGGCGGCAAGGCCCTGATCCTGTCATGGCTGGTTGGCATTCTGATCTTTCTGCTGCTCGCCATATGGGGGCTCTTCGAGTTCT
>DDYQ01000117.1 GCA_002348005.1 Desulfobacteraceae bacterium UBA2230
TGGCCATGGCGATGATGAACAGGATCGTGGCTGCCGTGATTTGAGATTTGACAATCAAAGGCGGCAGATCGCGCCATTTGAGTTCGCGGTTGACGGCCATGCTGACCAAAAGGGCATAGAAAACGGCGAGCGCCGCGGCTTCCGTTACGGTGACCACGCCGCTGAGAATTCCGCCGAGCACGATCACCGGCGCCCCGAGCGCCCAAATCGCCTCCCTGAGCGATTTTACGATTCGCATTACCGATAACGGCTGCCGGCTTCCGTAACCGCCGCGCCAGGAGATAAACACGGCCACGGCCATGAAGGAGAGCCCGAAGAGCGCACCTACAAGCATTCCGCCGACAAAGAGCTTGGCGATCGAGACGTTGGTGAGAAAGCCGAAGATCACCATGGGAATGGAAGGCGGAATGATGACGCCGATCGCCCCGCCGGCGGCGACCACGGCGGCGGCGAAGGCTGCCGGATACCCCTGGCGCACCATAGCCGGGATGGCGATGGCCCCCAGGGCGGCCGTGTCGGCCGCCGCCGAACCCGAGATGCCGGCGAAAAGCATGGCGGCGACAATGCAGGCGCAGGCCAGTCCGCCCGGCACCCATCCGACCAGGCTGTCCGAAAAGTTGATGATCTGGCGCGAAATGCCGCCGGTCTCCATAATCGCGCCGGCCAGCATGAACAGCGGAACGGCCAGCAGGTCGAAAGAATCCACACCGGCGAACAGAAGTTGTACGATCGTCTGCCCCAGGGCGCTGAGCGGAACTCCGGCCGGAAAGACACCGGGCATCAGCATGAGCCCGATCGCCGGAATACCGATCGAAAGGGCGATCGGAAGTCCTAGCGCAATCAGAAGAAAAAGGAGAAAGAAGAGGAGCAGAACGATCACGAGGCTTTTTCTCTTTTCGTTTTCACCATGTCGGTTAGAACATGCACGATCAGGATGAAGGCTGCGAGCGGGATTACGGCAAACGGAATGGACATGGGAATCTGCAGCGAAGATGTCGTGTGATGCCAGGCTTTGACCGTGTAAATCGAACCGAAGCCGGCGATGGCCATAAAGCAGGCGAGCGTCAACAGTTGGAGCAGGAACACGATCGCTCGGGCGGCGGCCGGCCCGAAGCGGTGTCCGATGCCTTTCAGCCCGATAAAGCTTGCCCTTTTGTAGGCGGCCGTACTGCCTAAAAACGTGATGGCCACAAGCAGGTGCCGGCTGACCTCCTCCGACCAGCCCAGCGATGCGCCGGCATACCGCGAGATCACCTGCGCGAAGAGAATCAGGCAGATCGCGGATCCGATCACCAGCAGACTTTTTTCGACGAGCGCATTGATGCGCCCACTGATTTGAGGTAGGAGGGAGCCCATTGCGGTTCTCTTGCGTTCTTGATTGAAGCGGAAAGCGGGCGGAGCGTCATCCCCGCCCGCCTTCTTCGCCGGACCGTTTTATTTCAGTGCCTTGCGGATTTCTTCGACGATCTTTTTCGTGTCCCCGCCCGTGCTGTCTACAACCGGGGCGGTGGCCCTGCGGAACGCTGCAAGATCAGGCGCCTCCTCGACCTGCATGCCGCCGGCCTTTAATTCGGCCAGTTGCTTTGACTCATTGTCGCGGATGAACGCCCGTCCCTTGAGCGAGGCGCTGCGCGCGGCGGCGAGGATGACCTGGCGGTCGGCATCGGGCAGGGAATCGACGAAAGACTTATTGGATACGAACACGAGCGCCGAATAGACGTGTCGGCTGAGCGTCAAGTATTTCTGGCCGGCTTCGGTGAGTTTGGCGGCATGAATCACGGCAATCGGGTTCTCCTGCCCATCGATGACCCCCTGCTGGAGCGCGGTGAAGATCGGCCAGGCCATCGGTGTGGGATTAGCCCCGATCGCGCGCCAGATCGCCAGGTGCGTGGGGGCCTCCATGGTGCGGATTTTCAATCCCTTCAAATCCGTAGGCGTGTGGACGGCCCGCTTGGAATTGGTCACGTTGCGAAAACCGTTGTCGAGGAAATGCAGCGCCATGAATCCTGACTTTTCGAAGCGCCTGGCCAGATCCTGGCCGATGGGACCGTCCAGGATCTGATCGGCCGCTTCATAGGAGGGAAAGAGAAACGGCATCTCCAGCGCCTTGATTTCAGGCACGAAGGCCTCGATCGGAGCAGTTGTGGAGACCGCCATCTGGGTGGTGCCGAGCTGGATCTGCTGGAGCACCTGGGTTTCACTCCCCAAGGCCCCCGAGTGATGCACGACGATGTCGTATTTGCCGGGCAGGGCCTTGTCCACTTCCTCCTTGAACCAGTTTGCGGCCTTAACGTGTACGAAGTCGGGATTCGTCACCACCGCGATGTTGATTTGGGTTTGGGACAGCGCCGTCCCGGCCAGAAGGGATAAAAGCATGACTGCCGAAAAGAAAGTGATACGCATCGGATGATCTCCTTTGGTTGGAAGTCCTGTTTTCCAGCATCGATAGCCGGTTGGCCGCAGGCGGCTTGAAAAACATGCCGATAACGCGCCGTCCGGCAATTTATTTCCCGTAGCAGTTAACTCCGCTGTAGGCCCGCCGGAAGTATTCCAGCATGGGTGTGGTCTTGCGCTCGGGAATGACCGCCGCCGCCAATCGCTGGCGGATCTGGGCCTCGCTCAAACGCACATCCATTTTACGTCGGGGCACATCGATTTCGATGATATCGCCATCCTGNNTGGCGCCCGAAAAGCGCCCATCGGTAATCAGGGCCACGCGCTTGTAGCCGGCGCCCTTGATGGCATCGGTGGGGGTGAGCATTTCGGGCATTCCGGGCGCGCCGGCCGGACCCTGGAAGGGGAGCACCACGACATCGCCTTCGGCGATCCTGCGGGCTTCGATCGCCGCCAGCAGGTCTTCTTCCGTGTAAAAGACTTTGGCCGGCCCCGTGTGGACGAGCATCATAGGATCGACCGCGGTCTGCTTGAGCACGGCGCTGTGGGCGAAGTTGCCGCGCAGAACAGCGATGCCGCCCTCCGCATGATAGGGATGGTCCACGTCGCGGATCACCTGCGGATTCGCGACTTTTGCCGCTGCGGCGATTTCCAGTAGCGACGTGCCGTTTACTGTCGGGTTGTCGCGCAGCAGGTGCGCAAGGCGCGCCATGACCGCGGGAACCCCGCCGGCGGCATCGACATCGGCCATTTCGTTGGGTCCCGCGGGGATGATTGAACACAGGTTGGGCGTTTCGCGCGAGATCGCATCGAACTGCTCCACACCGATGGTGATGCCAGCCTCGCGCGCCACGGCGGGAATATGCAGGACGGTGTTGGTTGAGCCACCCATGGCCATATCGACGCGGATCGCATTTTCAAATGCCGCGGGGGTCATGATGCCGCGCGGCCGGATGTCCGCCTTGATCAGTTCCACGATCCGGCGTCCGGAGTCGTATGCCTGGGCTTTCTTGCGCGGGTCGAGGGCCGGCGTTGCCGCGCAGGTCGTCAGCGACATGCCCAGCACCTCGGTCACCACGGCCATCGTATTGGCCGTGTACAGCCCCACGCACGAGCCGGCGCCGCAAACCATACAGGGCAGCAATTGCTCGGCCTCCTCGGCCGACAGCGTACCGGCCTTCACCCGGCCGACCATTCCGAAGCCCTGGATGGGGTGATGCTTTTGCCCTTCGATTACATTGGCTTTCATCGGGCCGCCGGTGAGCATCAGCGCCGGCAGGTTGAGCCGCGCCGCGGCCATCAGCATGCCCGGCGTGATCTTGTCGCAGTTGGTCACCCCGACCCAGCCGTCCAGCGAATGGGAGAGCATCATGATTTCGATGTTGTCCGCAATATGCTCGCGGCTGGGAAGGCTCAGGCGCATTTCGGCGAACATGGCGATGCCGTCGCACACTCCGGGCACCCCCCATTCGAATGGCACGCCGCCGGCGTCACGGATGCCGCGCATCACCTCCTGCGTGAGTTCGTTCAGGTGGATGTGGCCCGGAATCAGGTTGTTGTAGCTGTTGGCCACACCGACGAAAGGCTTGTCGGTGGTCAAATCCTCGCGGCGAACCCCTGCGGAGAGCAGGAGGGCCCGGTGCGGAAGGGTTTCGGATCTTTTCTTGAGGATATCCGAGCGCATGGAGCGTCTCCGTATAAGAGGGTTTCGAAGGATCACGGCCTGCGGCTTCAGGTCGCGGGGGTGAATTGTGTTTACCGACATGCAATGATGTTGCATATAGGTAAACTTCACTCTTGCTGTCAAGCACTTTTTTTATTAGGTTAGATCGCGCGGCGGGCGAGCTTTCACGTGAATCTCGAGCCGGCCGCGCGATTTGTTCCTTTCTTCATCGCTCGCTGCAAGAGGACATCATGATCGAGAAACAGATCGCGGAAAAGATAAGGGAGATCCGCAAATCCAAAGGTCTCACACTGGAGCAGCTGGGGGCCAAAGCCTGCCTCTCCCGGGGCATGCTTTCGCGTTTGGAGAACAATCAATCAACGCCGCCGATTGCCACCCTGGCCAAAATTGCGCAGGCGTTGGAGGTTCCCATCAGTATTTTTTTTACGGAGGACGGCCCGGAAGAAGATCGAAAATTTGCGGTCACCCAAAAGGATCAGCGGCGGGCGGTGGTCCGCCGGGGAACCCAGATCGGTTTCACCTACTACGCCTTCAACGCGCCGAAGGGGCTCCCGCTGGTCGAGGCTTTTATCATCAAACACCCCTCCATCGAGAAAAAACCCAGGGTACTTTTCGATCATCCCGGAGAAGAATTTCTGCTGGTCCTCCACGGGACCATCGATCTGATCTATGGTCGTGAGACGATTCACCTTACGGAGGGAGATGCCGTGCATTTCGACCCCTCGACGCCCCATCGGGTGCAGAATGCCGGCCAGGGTGAGGCCGAATGTCTCGTGGTCGTGGCAGGCGAAAATCGCCGTCCGACAAGGTAGGGACGCGAAAAGTCCGGCAGCGGTGCTGCATCCGGTGTGGAATCGCCGAGCCTGGCCTGACGATCCGCAACGGAGAGCCCAACCACCGGGCATCAGGTCCGCCGCGCCCGTCTCGCATGTCAGGTCATCCAGCCGCCGAACCGCAGACGCCAGGTCAGCGCCGGCAGGGCGGCCAGGACAAGAAAGAGCAGCGTGGAGAATACGATCCCCATACCGGCGCGCCGTCGCCGGGCGCGGGCCGCCTCCTGAAGCCCCGGGTAGCGGCGGGCCGCGGTTCCGGCGACCAGCGCGGCGATCGTTTGAGCCCCGATCCAAACCAGCGCGCCGAACAGCGCAAATCCCACTGCGCCGTGATCGGTCAGCAGCAGACACCAGGGACAGGGATGAAACAGCACTTCGAGCAGGTAGGGGGCCGTTTTGAATTTGACCGCCACGAACGCGAGCGGCAGCCATAAAAGGGTCAGGACCGCCGGCAAGCGGTGGGCGAGGAATCGGTTCCCAGCGGGCCGAAACCACAGATTCGCGCCATGCAGGAGCGTCGTGCCGGCTCCCAGACCCGCCGGCAACGCCCAGTTGACCGAATGCCATGCAAGATCGAGGGATGGGGCGGCCAGCCCGGTTCGGGCATAGACGGTCGCGCAGCAGCTGACCGGATGATCGGGCTGAACGGAAAGGAGCGCGCGGCCCAGGGTCCAGGCGGCTGCGGCGATGAGCGGCCCGGCCATCAGGAGCAGACGCCCGGCGGGCACCACGGTCTGATGCAGGGGGTGCCGCTGTTCGATCCGTACGAGCACATGCCAGGCGTATAGCAGGGCCAGCAGCGCCAGGCGCAGGAACAGGGTCTGATCGCCGGCCGCGCCCATAGCCTGCATCACGCCCAGGCCGCACATGGCGCCCGGAACGCTGGAAGGCCAGAGATTGCTGATAGCGCCGACCAGCAGGATCAGACTGATCGCCTGCAGGGCCAGAATCCATCGTCCCTGATACGCAACCAGCTCCCAGACACGCTCCCGGTTAAGCTGCAGGCGATCGCAGGCCGTCGGGTCCCAGGCCGGCAGCAGCACCAGCAGGCGTGCGGCCGCCGCCAGGTAGAAAACAGCGCCCAAGCCGTCCAGAAGCCAGATGCCGAGGGTCAGGGGGTGCCAGATCATGACCGGTTCTCAAGGCGCCCCTGGCGCAGGTTCCAGACACTGGAAAATGGAGTGGACCGTAATCGCACGTCGTGCGCGCAGATCACCACACAAGCGCCCTTCTGGGCGGCGGCCTGCCATTTTTGCATCATTTCGCCGGCGCCGGCATCATCCTGAAAGGTCGTCGGTTCATCCAGCAGCAGATAGTGCGGATCGCCCAGCATGGCACGTGCCAGGGCCACCCGCTGGCGCTGGCCGCCCGACAGGGTCAGGACCGGCGCATCGGCCAGCTCCCTCAGACCATGTTCTTCGAGAGTGGTGAATACGATCCTTCGGGCTTGCCGAGGGCTGCCGCCGAATGGAATCACACGAACCAGGAGATTTTCGAAGACGCTGCGCTCCGCCAGTAAATGCAGATGTTGAAAGACGATCCCCACCTTCAGCCGCCAGCGGTCCAGGTGGGACGGTTTCCAGCGCGAGATCGGCTGGCCGCCGGCCCACACCTCGCCGGCCGTCGGCCGAAGCAAACCGGCCAGAAGATGCAGCAGCGTACTTTTGCCGGCCCCGGCCGGTCCGGTGATCAAGGTCAGGCATCCGGCGTCGAAAGCGGCGTCTATGCCGCTCAGCACCACCGCCTGCGCTGCAAGGCGGTGCGACCGCTCAAAAGTGAGTTGCCGGCATTCCAGCCCAATCGGTGTTTGCGTGGCCAAGGTCAGGCCTCCTCCAGCAGATCGGCCGGATCGGCCAGGGCCCCTTGCCGGCCGGCCCAGAACGAAGCCGCTCCGAATGGCACTGCAACCATCAGTAATGTGACCAGCAGGGGGCCGGGGGCCGAGCGGGCCGTCAAGTAAAGCGCCGGTGCTGCGCTGTTCCACCCGAACAACAGGCGCCCCACCCACGAGATTCCCGGCCAGAAGAGCAGCAGATAGCCTGCGGCGAGTCCAACCAGCATGGCCGGCAGGCTGATCATCAGAGCGCGCGCCAGTTGCAGACCCAGGATGTCCGCACTGGTCCAGCCCAATGCCTTGAACAGGGCCATGCGCCGCCGCTGGCGACGTCCTCCCAGACCGACTGCGCCTACCAGCGTCGCCAGCGCCAGCCCCGCAGGGAAAAGGGCCACACTGGCCGCTGCGCTGCGGGCGGCAAGCTCCGCCCTCATACGGCGGGCGGTTTCAGGTCGGGTGGAGATGTGCACCGGCCAGGGCATGGATCGAACAAGATCGCGGACCACGGCGTCGATTTCCTCTTCATGGTAAACATCCAGCACCAGATCGCTGGCCTGCTCTGCGGAAAGGCCAAGCAGCGTACGGGCATCGGCGGCATGCACCAACACGGCATCATGAAGCGCCATCGCGGAAGCCTCCGGCAGACGGCCGGTCACCCTAAGCGATACCGGACGCACACCCGTCAGGAGAAGCTCGGTTCCGGACGAGAGCGCCGGCGCGATGCCCGGACCGATCAAGGCCTGACCCGGGAGGGGAGCGGCCCACGGCGCTGGAAGAGGGTCTTCGCACGAAAGCGCCACAACCTGTAACGCGCCATGGGCGCTGGCGGCGACGCCCCAGATGCGGGCCCGCGGTTGCAGGACTGCGGGGACGTTCCGGGCGCATGCCAGTGCTTCGTCCAGCGGCAGGGGCGCCCAACCGCCCGCATCAACACGCCGTACCACCACCGTCGGCGTATGGGCCATCAATCGATCGGCGGTAAGCATCAGGGACTGGTTCAACAGCAAAATGACGCCCAGCAATGCCGTCAGCGCCGCCAGGGCACAGAAGAGCATCACCTGTTGGAGCGGATGGCGCATTAGGTCGCCTAGTGCCCAGATGCTCAGTGCGTACCAGCGATTCAGTCGTTGCATGACGCCTCTAAACGGATAAGTTCCCACGCGGGGGCCGGAATGAAATGCGCGGGGCGCAGTTCCACGGCGGGAGTCGAAATCCAGCCCTGGCGCTGTAGCGAACCGGCGGGCCAGAAGGAAGGCGTGGAAAGATGGAGGGCTTTAATCCAGCTCCCGGAGATCCGGTCCTGCTCGGTAGCGCGCGTCAGCATATCGACGCCCACAATCGTGACCGCCAGCAGGCTGGCCGCCAACAGGGCCGCCATCAACGCGTGCGCGCCGCGAAGAAATTTCCGCTGCGCCTCTTTTTGAAAAGGCAAAGGCGGATTATTTAATGGCCGTGTAACCAAGCGCACCGTAGTTTGTGGGATCGCGCCTATCAGCCGCCGTCATGGTTTTGTTTCCGGAAAAAGCTGCCGCCAGAGCGCATCATCCACCTGGTCCAGGGTAAAGGTCTGTTTCGCGCCGTGGCGCTGCTTAAAAGCATTCAGAGCGCCTTCATCCTGAAGCGTCACCAACGCCGGCCCCATAGGGCCGATCACGTCCGATCCGGCTACCCAAATGGCCTTGCGTGCGTCGATGGCCGCCCCGGAGAAGTAATCACGCACCCGCAGGCGCTCGATGCGGTCGGCTGCCACGCCTAGATAGAGCTGACTGTCATGCACACTGCGCAGCAGGCAGCCATTGCCGCAGAAGTAAAACGTGCGCCCGTCCTTGAGCTCCAAGGCCGCTGCCGTTTTGGGGCGCTTGGCCGGAAACATGCCGCACACCGGGCAGCGATCCTGCGCGCCGAGCTGCAAATCGCCCAAGGTCGTGAGCCCGTCCCCTGCAGGCCTGGGGCCCAACGCCTGATCCGCATCGGTTTGCGCGATTGGTCCGGCAGTCATCCACAGCATCATACCCAGCGCCAGAATCATTGCGAGCCCTTTGATATTCATTCATCACTCCTTGCTTTTGTCATGAGCGAATCGTCCGGCGGTCGCACACGGTGACCACAGACTGCACAGGCGTTCGGCAGTTGAATGTGCAGTCATCGAAGCGACAGGATTGCCGAGGTACGGCGCAGCTTAAACATTTTCGGCGTCTGCTTCAAGCCGGAACTTAAAAAGATGGAGCTGTAGTTGGTGTTGATGCGCCTTGTGGTTTCATGTAATCGTCGATTTGCCCCATCTTCCTTTATCCGTGAGGTAACGTATGCATCGCAACCTGGCCTTCTTGCCCATCTCGGAAAAGATCGAATGGCTCAAGCAGCATAACGCCGCCCACTCCAAAGCGTTCTGCTCGCCGGATCAGGAGTTGTCACGGCAGCTTTACCTTGCCCAACACCCCACACGCATTGCAGCTTTTAAATGCATGGACGGCCGG
>DDYQ01000247.1 GCA_002348005.1 Desulfobacteraceae bacterium UBA2230
TGGAAAAGCTCTGGGCCATGCGCACAATGGTATCGTAAACGGCAGTATCCCCATGGGGATGGAATTTACCGATCACGTCGCCCACGATGCGTGCCGATTTCTTGTAAGGTTTGTTGTAATCGTTCTTCAGTTCGCGCATGGCATACAAGACCCGGCGATGAACCGGCTTCAAGCCATCGCGAACATCGGGCAGGGCCCTTCCGATAATCACGCTCATGGCGTAATCGAGGTAGGATTTCTTCATCTCCCGCTCGATGCTCACCACAGACGGCGATTCAGATGTCGTCATTTCTCAACTTTCTCCGTTCGTACATTCGCATTGTTCAGCATGCGGGCTTCGTCGTCGAACTCGGCGGGATCCGATACCGGTTCGTTCTCCACCAACATCTGGTAATTTGCGCGATAAATTTCGGCCAACGTCAAAAAGGCCGTGACGATTAACGGTCCATAGATAATTCCCAGAATTCCGAACAGCTTCAGGCCGCCGATGACCGCGAAAAATACGAGCAGCGGATGCATTTTCACTCGCTGGCCGACGAGGCGCGGTTTGAGCAAGTACTCCGTACCGCCCGATAACACCATATAGATCAGGATCAGAAGGATGCTGCCGGTCACATTGCCCTTGAGGAACAAAAAAACGGCGGTCGGCATGAATACCAAACCAATTCCAAGTATCGGCAGAAACGCCAGCAACCCCATGATGACGCCCCACAAAAAAGCGGACTGGAAACCGTAAGCCCAGAAGATCAACCCTCCCGATAACCCCTGGATCACTCCGCCAACGCCGTTGACCACCAGTATGGCACCGGCCATCTCCTTGAATTTTCCGATCAGCATGCGCTCCTGCTGAACAGGCAGAGGCGACAAATCGACGACATAGCTCACCAGCCGCTCGCCATCGATAAGCAGAAAGAAGCTCACCATCAGCATCAGTATGAAACTGACCACAAAGCTTAATGTATTGGAGGCGATGGCCTTGCTCTGGTCATACAGAAAAGAGGCAATGTAGCGGATAATCTCGGTGGCGAACCGCTTGAGTTCGTCTCCGGTCAGTTCCAGATTGAACCCGGCCAGATAGGTATTCGCTTTTTCCAGCACCTGCGTATCATTCAGCAGGGTGTTGATCTGCTCGCTGATCACCGCGTCCCTGGCCATCTGGTATAAGCCGTAGGCTTGCTGGGCAAGGCTGCTGACGAAAAAGGCAATCGGTACGAAAAGAATAAAAAAAATCAAAATGCAGGTAGAGAGGGAGGCCAGCCAGGGACGGACCTTTAATCGCTTGGAAAGCATGCGGTACAACGGATGAAAGACCCCGCTGACCACGGCCCCCAGGATAATGATGGCCAAAAAAGGCATCATCAACCAGCCAAGCAGCAGGAGCGAGCCGACAAAGCATGCTAAGAAGAAACCCAGAATCGAATTGCGGGAAATCAGATTGCCCATCGCATCTCCACGGACACTATCGGCTTCTGCATCACAGTACGGCCATGATCGCACGTCCACGCCCCGCCCGAATGCATGCAGAATCTGCTTTTGAACTAGGCGGCGGATAAAAAATGGACTTCCCTCCGAATCGAGGGCAGCGGCGTCGTATAGACTGGAGGACGGTCGGCCACATACGATCGGCTGGATTCATCGCGTACGAACCGCCACGCTCAGGGCGGTCCATCAGGGCCGTAACCTGAGGATACTGCTATTTGCTGACCAAAGCGCCGGTGGTGATCAGAAGCATCGCTTCATAAATCCATAAGGCGGTCATGCTATCGAAAACGGCCATGACAATCCCGCCGCCGACGATAGCCGGAACCCCACAAAAGACCAAGATTCCCAGTTTTCTGCTGATATCCATTCTGGCACCCATCTCTTCGGTTGCTTTCAACGCCGCGGATGCGGCAATGTCTCGATCTCTGCCGTGCATCAAACTCGATCAGTAAGCAGCTTTTTTACCAATAACGCTCTTGAATGTAAAGCGAAAAAGGGATTGCAAGCCCGATGGAGACAGGCTTGCCGGAAGGATTATGGAAGACGGCCGCACCGGGGTTTGTGGTAAAATGGCAGCGCATGCATTATCTTGATGAAACCGCGAAAAAAGCAGATAGTGGCATGTGGTGATGATGCTGCTGCCGCTTCTCTTAAAATGCCGGCCGGCGGCGGCAAAGGCCAGCTATGGAAATCGATTATGTGCCTGATCCTGTTTGCGTTTGAAGCCCATCCTCAATACCGCTTGATAGTGGCCGCCAACCGGGATGAATTCTACAGGCGGCCGACAGCCGCCCTCAACTTCTGGCAGGATGACCCCACGATCCTGGCGGGGCGCGATCTGGAAGCGGGCGGCACCTGGCTGGGCATCACCCGTAAAGGGCGTTGGGCGGCCGTGACCAATTACCGGGACCCGCGGCGCATCAANNTGTCGTCTGCCAGCGAGGTGAGGACTGGACCCGCGGCGCATCATATACGACCCCCTGTCAAGAGGCACGCTGGTGCACACTTTCCTCAGCGGGCAAGAGGGTCCTGAGCCCTTTTTGCGCCGCCTGCAGAATCGATCCTATCGCTACAACGGATTCAACCTGCTGGTGGGCGATGGCGCAGCGTTCTTTCATTTCAGCAGCCAGGGCAACGGCATTCAGCGTCTTCAGCCCGGCATTTACGGTTTAAGCAACCGTCTGCTGGACAGTCCCTGGCCGAAGCTCCTCCAGGGTAAACGCCGGCTCAAGGCCCTCATGGCCGAAAAAGAACACATCGAACCGGCAGACCTCCTGCCTATCCTGACGGACCGCACGATCGCAGAAGACCATCGACTCCCCGACACGGGCATCGGCATCGAAAAAGAACGCATGCTCAGCCCGGCGTTCATCGCCAGCCCCGATTACGGCACGCGGTCCTCATCGGTCTTGACCATCTCTTCCAAAGGGGTGGTTCAGTTCACGGAATATACCTGGCCGACGGACGGATCGGGCACCGATCCGGTGGCTGTACAAACCCACCAGTTTACGATTGGCAAGTAGATCCGGGACACTCAAATCGGGGGGGTTGGCGACAATGCGAATTTGAAGCCGATCAGTTTGTAGATCAGTCTGGCCACGGCAAAGGCCGAGTTGGGATCGTCGTCGCGCTGCGCCAGTTCCACTACGTCGCAGCCGATCACGTTCTTGGTCTCGAAAAGGCGCCGCAGCAGATCCAGTGCCTCGTTCCAGAGCAGCCCGCCCGGTTCGGGCGTTCCGGTGCTGCGGATTACGCTCCAGTCGAAGACATCCACATCGATGGTCAGAAAGACGGTGTCAGGAAGCCGTCTCAAGGCCGCCTCGAAATCGAAGCGGCCCGCTCGCATCAAATGCATGAAGCCCACCTCCAGGCGTTCTCTTTTGATCAGTTCGGCCTCTTCCGCCGAGAGGCTGCGAATACCCAGTTGCAGCGTGTGCGGGGTGATTTCGCGGAGACGGGCCATCGGACAGGCGTGACTCAAGGGCGAACCCTCATAAGTATCGCGTAGATCGGCATGGGCATCGAACTGCACTACCCCCAGTTTGGTCCAGCGCTGTGCTGCAGCGCGCCCGAAGCCGCTGCTGATCGAGTGATCGCCGCCGATCACGATGACGAATTTCTCCTGTTTCAGCAGCCCGGCGGTTATCCCGCGGATCTGATCGATCATCTGTTCGGCCGCTCCGGACGGGGCACCGGCATCTACGGTGGCGACGCCAACCCGGTACGGTTCGTATTCCAGAACCTCGTCATACAATTCGACGTAGTGGGAAGCGCGTAACACGGAAAGTGGCGCCCCGGCCGTACCATGGCCGTAAGAGACCCCGCCTTCGTAGCCGAACGGCACGATGACGGCTCTGGAGCCCTCGAGATCGAAGGCCTGCCCCTCGACGCCCAGGAACTGGATGGCATGCGCTTTCATCGGGCCGCTTCCAGTCGGGCGACCCTCGCGGACAGGTCGTCGCACAATCGTCGGTGCCGGCGGGTTTTGCATTCGGCCAACACAAAGGCCGTCAATAAGGGGAAAATGATGCTGTATTCGCCCCATACCTGCACCAGGTTGATTTCGTCGGCATGGTGATATTTGCCCCAGGTGACCGATTCGCTGAAGGTGCAGCTGGAGAGACTGCCCTCGCGCTCCACCGCCGTGCCGATCTGAATGCCCCGCTCAGCGCCTTCGAATTCGATTCCCATGATCTGACTGATGGTGGGGCCGGTCTGCTGAATGAAATTCTTTGGTCCCCCGCCGCCCAGTTCGATGAAGCCGTTGGGCTGGGAGGTATAGGTAACGGCGGCCGAATGCAGGATGTCTTTCTGAGCCGACAAATGAACCGGATAGCCTTCATGATCGGTGCGCACCAGGTTCATGGCGATTGAATGGTTGGTGAGCGAGTCCCAGAAGATCGGAACCCCCAGTCGGGCGGCCGCAATCGTGAAGCTGCGTTCAGGATGCGGTGCACTTTCGGCCGCCCACAATCCCAAAAAATGGGTGAACTCCCAACTCGACAAGCCGGTTTTGCTCAAATCGGCATGCCGTTCCCTGATAAAGCGCCGAATAATCGCATCCTGTGCCTCGAGCGTCTCTTTTTCGCGAATGCCGATATCGAAAATCCGGGTATCCCCGTGCTTGCGCAACTGATTGTCGTCCCAGTTGGGATGGATGGACTTGACCGGAAGACCGAAGGCGAAATGCAGGTCATGGTAAACCTGCGCACCCGTTGAGCAGATCACGTCCACAAAACCTTCGGCCAGCAGCGAAATGACCATACCGCCCATTCCGCCGGCAATCCCCGCACCGGAGATCCCGAGCCAAATCGTGTTGTCTTCGTCCACCATTCGGCGGAAGAGTTCAGCCGCACGATGCACGTGGCGGGCTTCAAAACAAGTGCGCCCCATCAAACGGATCAGCTCGGGCACACTCAGCCCTTTTGGCATGATCTGGGGTACGATATCCGGTGCTTTAGCAAACAGGGATCGCATGTTGTCCTTTTACGGTTGGAGTCAAAACAGGAAAACCGCCGTGGCGATCACCGTCGTCCAGAGCCCGNNTGTTTTTTCTCTGCGATGTAAAGTTGTTTTCGTTCGTCCCAGGCCACTTCCGGGTCGAGTTCCATGCCCAGGGTGGAAGCCAGCATGGTGGCCGCCAGGTCCTCGGCGAAATCGCCGGCCTGACGTGCGGTCTGGCCGAAGCTATGGTGCTCCGAGATATAGCCGTATTGCATGCGGTCCACGGGTTGCGCCAATCCGATCGCGGAGGTGACCAGCCGGCTCGGTTCGTCGGTGTTCTCGCGCGCCATGACCACGAATGTAATCTGGCCGGGCACCAATTCCCGGAGACCTTGGTTCTTGGTGATAATTTTGCAGTCCGGCGGGAAAATACTCGAAACCGTCACCAGATTGCACTTTTCAATACCCGCGTCGCGCAGGGCCAATTCGAAGCTCTGCAGTTTATTCCGGTGGAACCCCACCCCCCGCGTGAAAAACATCCTTTTGGGAACCATGGGTACGAATTTGTCCAATTTTCGATTTCCTTTCTGCATACAATTGAACCCTCGGCAGCGCCATCGCCCGAAGAAACGGCGCGACTATATGCAAGACCCATTCATAATTCAATCATTTAATGAGGCAAGTATCCTGGCTCGAAAAACCCATGCGGGCAGGCAGTTAGGCTTGTTTAGGATTAAGCATGTCGACAGCGTTCCGGGCGATCGCCGCAATCAGGATTTTACCGGCGCTTCGCCGACGGCCGACAGCCTGCTGCCGGCTGCTGTCGTTCAGATAATTTCCTGCAATCCTGGCTATTCGCTGATAGAGCGCAGGGACGCCCCCTTGCTTCGGGAAAATCAAGGACAGCCCCCGGGCAGCCGCGATCGCCCCGCTGGAGGCGCTTTTTACGGCCAAGCGCGCGGCCTCGGCCGCATCGCTGCCGAAGTAGTGTGCCGGCGCGTCTGAACTGAAGATTGCTTCGGGCGATAATTGGGGGAGTTCAAGGTTACCCGCTGAAAGAATAAGTGGCAGGCTTTAGAGCGGCAGGCAGTCGGCATGCGGGCCTCATACCCGACTGCCTGCCCGATGGATCGCGATAATACTCTCAAGGGATAGGCCCCCGTCGCGTCAGTGGATCACGAACTGTGCTCGGCGATTGATGGCCCAGGAGGCCTCATTTTGGCCCTCCGAAAGCGGCCGCTCTTCGCCGTAACTGACGGTGTTCATCCGATCGACACGGATACCCTGGTAGAGAAAGTACTGTTTAACCATTTCGGCGCGACGCTCGCCCAATGCAATATTGTAGGCACTTGTGCCGCGCTCATCACAATGCCCTTCGACCGTAAAGTTCACCCCGGGATTGGCATGCAGAAATTCGGCTTTAGTATTCAGGATCTCGCGGGCCTGGTCCGACAATGCAGCGCTGGCGAAATCAAAATTTACATTTTGATTGCTAAATGCCGCTGCCGCCTGGGCAGCGGTCGAAGACCGTTCTTCCTGCGGTCGGGGCTGGACGGCTTGACCGGCGGTTATCGGCGGCGTCTCCGGGGGTGTGGTTTCCGACTGCGCTTGCACCGTTTCCTTGGCGCAGGAAACCGTTAAAAACATGACAGGCAAGATCATGACCAGCGCCAGAGCCAGCCACATGTTCTTTCTCATTTGTTCTCTCCTTTGTTTTGCGGTTGACGGATCGCAGGCTTGTTGGATTGCAGGTCTATGGAAGGAGGGACGGATATAGCCTCGAGGACCTATAAACCCTCTCAACCCACACGCCCGGCAACCCAATCACACCGTTATTACGCACCCGATGGAACGGACTCCACCTGGGAGTTCCGGATGGGAGTACTCTGTGCTCCACCCGAAAGCTCCGCTTTGGCCTCCAACTGCCGCCTGCTGAAACTGGAAATACTGTTAAGGGCTTTAACCGATGCCATCTCCAGGCTGTCGACGATCTGGCCCGTGGTGGAGGTCAGCTTGGCATGCAGCAGCAGCAGCGGAATTGCGGACATCAGGCCGAAAGCCGTGGTGTTCATGGCCACCGAAATGCTGGCGGACAACAGATCGGCCTTTTCGGCCGGATTGGCGTTGGCCACCGCGGTGAAGGCCTCGATCAGACCCATGATGGTGCCCAGAAGACCCAGCAGGGTGGCGATATTGGACAGCAGGGCCACATAGGGCGTGCGCTTTTCCAGTTGCGGGATGATCTCCATCATGCTCTCTTCCATGGCGATCTCGATGTCCTCGCGGCGCCGGACCAGACCCTGCCGGGCCAGTCCCATCCCCAGCATTTGTGAAATGGTCGATTTATCCTTGTTGATGATTTCGCGTGCCTTGTCGAAATCACCCCTGGCCAGTATGGGTTGAAGCATATTCCAGACCCTGCGGTTCACGACCCGGACGCGGCTCAACTGTAACCAGCGTTCGGCCGCAATCACCATGCCGGCCACAAAGACGAACAGAATCGGATACATGAACAGCCCGCCTTTTTGAAAAAAGCCTATCATCGTATAGAAGCCCATGCTTACCTCCTGAAACCGAAAGATCGATGATCCATTTTTGACTCGCGTCGTATCGTGTTCCTGTGAACGTATTACTCCGCTATCCCGCGGGCAGAAAGTCGATCGGATACAGGATAGTGGTTTTGGGGACCCCGTCCTTGGGCCCGAAATTGAATCTCAAGATGCGTTCGACAATCTGAGCAACCAGCGACGGCGAGGCCAGGTCGGTGGACTCCACCTTGCACATGGACACCTCTCCGCCCGATTCGATGCAGATACGCAGCAATATCTTACCGCGCAGGGTCGGATCTTTACGCAGTTCGGTGTTGTAGATTCGGTAAAGCGCCGCCTTGTAACGATCGAAGACGATCTGGATTTCCTCGTCCGTTCTACCCGGACCGGGCCCGTCGCTCAGCGGTCTCGGCGTCGTTTCCCCTTTGGAGGCAATCGAACTGGTTACCCGACCATAGCCGGTACCGTCCCCATTGCCGCCTCCACCGCCGCCGCCGACGCCACCGCCGCCCAGTCGGTCGACATTGCCGCTGCCGACATTGCGACTGACACCGAAGTTGCTGATACCGCCACTGGTGCCGCCATTCGCCTGCATGGCCACCAGGGAGCGGTGGGCAACCGCCTGTCCGGCCACAGCAGGGCTCAGTTTACTCAACTGCGCTTCGGTGCCCAGCTTTGCGATAGGAGTTTCCTGCATCAGATCCGCAAAGGTGTTCTTGAACGCCAGCACGCCGGCACTTTCGGCCTTCTTGCGCGCTGACGGTTGCCCGCCGCCTCCGGCCGCCAGTTTGGGGGGCGGTTCCGGTTCCCCGCCTTTTTTCGGTGGCGCTTCGGGCTGCGGGGCAGGCTTCTCCGGTTCGGGCTTGGGTTTGCTCTCTTCCAGGGGTTTGGGCTCCGGCTTCGGCTGCGGGGCCGGCCTGGGGGGCTCTTTCTTGACCAGCATGGCCAACCGCTCCGGAATCTCGACCACTTCGACTGAACGGTCCGGTATCGGCACATTCACCATGGGAATGAGCGCTCCGAAGAAGAAGCAGATGAGCAGCGCCACCAATACGGCACGGCGGAAGCGCCTCTCACTCTCGGCTTCCTTGGTCCAGGGCATGACCATCGCCCGGTAGGGAACCGGCGAGATCTCCCGCTCGACGACGAATTCGTGGCGACGCTGTTCTTCCCGATCATGCGCATCACGCACATCCTCGTAAAGGCAGTCCAGTTCATCGAGGTGCTGATTCACCTGCGCCTGGAGATGGGTTTGCTTCTCCACAATGCCGCTGATCTTCTCTTCGAACCGAGATACACGGCCTCTGACCCGTTCCAGGTGTCCGGTGATATCCGTGCCCTCTGGAATCCCTTGCCAGAAGAGTTCATCCGCTTTGAGCTGCCCCAGCTTGTCAAACGCATTGCAGATATCCCGCAAAGCATCGAAGCGTTGCCGGGCGGCGGAAAACTTTTCAAGCTCTGCCTCTACCGCGCGCAATTCACCATCGAGGATTTCGCGTTTTTTCTGGATGTGCTCGATTTGCGCGTTGAGCGGCGCCAGTTCCTGTTCTAATATGGATGTATTCACGGGCATACCCATTAGCTTTGGGCGGCCTTCTGGTTTACGGCCAGGGAAATCCGACCGTATCCAGAATCCGTGCAGGTTGACATTATTTTCTTAAGCACAGTGAACGGAATCGTTTTATCCGCCAGTATGGTGACTTCCTTGTTCTCGATCACGTTTTTGGTGCTTATCCCGATAATGTTGCGTTCAAGCTGCCTGAGCCGATCGGTTATACTCGCGACGAGTTCAACATCGGCATCCAGTAGTTCAGAGGTGTTGGCCACCGCTTCACCCTGCACCAGCACGACCTCCTGACTGACCATGATCACGACTGTTTCTCGGGGCTTGGCCTCTACCAGCGAGTCAGGCAGCTTGATCTGTTTGGGCGCTTCTACAATTTCACTGCCGCCCGAATTGAAGAGCAGAAAAAACACGAGAATGGTGAAGACATCCATCAGCGAGGTCAGGTTGAGACCGACCAGCCTTTTCTTGTTGCGCCCCATCCGTCTGATGCGTCTGCTGTTTCTCATGGCGCGTCTCCTATGGATATTTCCGGAAAAAGTACGGCCCGCTGAACTTCATCGCTTCCTTCCACCGGCACTTCGGTACTGCGCACGGCATCCATGATCTGGATCAAGTAGTCGTATTCTATTTCCGGTTCCATCAGAACGGTTGCATCCTGCTTCTCCGGATACTGGGCCTTAATGCGCGTGAGAATCTGGGAAAGCAGTTCCATGTCATACTGGTCGTCCTTGAGGGGAAGCGCAGCCTCAACGGAAGATCCGTTGGCGATCTCCAGCCCTGCTTTGCGCACGATCACTTCAATAGCGAAGTTGGGCGTGCTCGGCCCCGACCCACCGGCGCTGGTCGGAACGGTCAACTCCAGGATAGTCACGCGTGAAAAGACGGCGCTGATCAGCAGGAACGGAATAAGCACCACCATCAGATTAAGGAAAGTGGTGATATCCAGACCCGGAGTTTCCCCCCGCCCCCTTTTGTGCAAATGACGTCTGGTCATAATCAGTTCCCCTCGAATTGGCGCTTGGCGAATTTGGAGATTGTATTGAGCGCCTTCACCGATGCCATCTCCAGGTTGTCGACGATCTGACCCGTGGTGGAGGTCAGCTTGGCATGCAGCAGCAGCAGCGGAATTGCGGACATCAGGCCGAAAGCCGTGGTGTTCATGGCCACCGAAATACTGGCGGACAACAGATCGGCCTTTTCAGCCGGATTGGCGTTGGCCACCGCGGTGAAGGCCTCGATCAGACCCATGATGGTGCCCAGAAGACCCAGCAGCGTAGCGATATTCGACAGCAGGGCCACATAGGGCGTGCGCTTTTCCAGTTGCGGGATGATCTCCATCATGCTCTCTTCCATGGCGATCTCGATGTCTTCGCGGCGCCGGACCGCCCCTTGTCGCGCCAGTCCCATGCCCAGCATCTGCGAGACGGCGGATTTGTCCTTGTTAACCAAATCCCTGGCCTTTTCGAATTCTCCTTTGGTCAGTATCGGAAGGAGTCGGTTCCACATTTTATGATTGGCGCTTCGGATGCGGTTTAACTGAACCCAGCGCTCGAAGGCGATGGCCATCCCGACCGCGAATACAAGCAAGATGGGGTACATGAACATCCCGCCCTTCTGAAAAAAGGCTACCACTGAATAAAATTCCATGACTTTCCTCCACCCAAGACGATAAAGTTTTTTATTCCGTATTCTTACCGTGTCGGTGCCGCTATCGATATCGCTCGCGTTCCAGTGTCCGATTTCGATTACGACTGCGACCCGACTGCGCTGCCGAACCGTATTCTGAGCAGTTATTTAGCGGTGCTCACATTGTAGAAATCCAGCTGCCGCATGAAGACGTCCCGATCGACCGGTCCGTCTTTTGCGTTCAGCAATGTGTTCAGGCTCGTCTCTACTCCGATTTCCGAACTTTTCCAGGGAACGATATAGAGTGATTTGGGGGCTTCGTCGTTGCCGACGATAGACATACCCGAGAGTTCCTTGGCATCCGATTGCGTTGGCTTGTCCGCTATGGGTTCCTTATCCGCTCCCTGGGCCATAACGACGGCAGCCGGAATCAGGAGCACCCACAGGCACAGAAGTAATCTACGATACATAATCTCTCCCCATCGGTGTCAATCGGTTAAATCCATCGTCCAGCAACGTTATTGCCTGCCCAGCCGGTTGCGCAAATCCGCCATCCAAAATTTCACCTGTTGATCTTCCGGGCGGGCGGCGCTGTAAATCTCATATTGTTCGAGTGCACAATCGGTGTCGTTCAAGTAAAGATCGCACAGAATTCCGAGATTTCTTCGCACTGGATAATAGTCCGGGAAGTGTGCCAGTGCCTTCTCGTAAAATGCCCTGGCCTCCGCAAAGCGTCCGTCCCTCCGGCACAGCAATCCGTATTCGTTGCATGCCGCCGGGTGCTCGGGGAACAGTTCCAGCGCCTTTTTAAGATGCTTTTCGGCCTGCTCCGGACGGCCCTGATGCCGGTAGGCGATCGCGAGATTGATATAGGGTGCGGTAACGCCCGGCGACCGTTCGATCACCTTCTCGAGAAGTGCGCTGGCCTGTTCGTAATCCTGTGCGTTCATCAGGGTCACGGCGTGGTCGAAATCCCTGCGCAAGGGTTCATCCAGGGGGGGTGCTTCCGTGATGATGAAGCCTTCCCGGCCTTCCTCAAGGGGTTTCACGGATGGACCGGTCAGCACCGGTGCGGGTTCCACAGACTCTGGAGTCATCACGGCGCCCGCGGCGCATGCGGCCAGAACCGGCAGCACCATCAAAATGAGAAAGAACCCGGTGTTCTTTCGCCTGTTTGTCCAGCCCGGCACCCGTGTATGCATGTTTCCTCCCACTTCCTTTACGCGCTGCACTATTGTACCGCGGCGTCCGCAGGGGCGATCGGGTCAGCCCCAGGTTGTCCCGCCGGGTCGGCGGCGGGTGCGGGTTCCTCGGACTGCGGTTCCACTGCGGCCGCCGGCTCCCCTACCTCGGACTGCGGTTCCACTTCCGTCGTCGGCTCCACCACCTCGGACTGCGGTTCCACCACGGCCGCCGGTTCCGCTACCTCGGACTGCGCTTCCGGTCGGTAAATCTCAAATTGGTAGGTATCCAAAGAACTGATGATGGCGCTGGCCTCTTCCGGTTTGTCGTACCGGGCGGGAACAAACTCAGCCAGTTTCTGCAGGCTTTTGTCGATCCACACATTGTAGACGCCCAGGGTGATCAGTTTAAGATTGTTTTCGTGGACGCTGATGGCCTGCTCCTCGAACGGATAGGCCTGCTCCTCGATGGCCAGTTCGTATTGTTCCATTTCCAGCGGACTAAGCCCTTCCGGACGTTCCGAGTTCATCAGGGCCTTGCTGAAGTGGGCATAAATCTCGGCCNNCGCGTTTTTTGCGCAGGTTGACCTCGAAGGGCCGGGTCAGCACAATGGCCGTGAACGCGTCGTATTTGGGTTCGGCCAGTACCAGGGCGGCCTTGGCGGCAAGATAGCGGGTGCGCGGCGTCTGGTAACTGCCTGCGGCGGCGTCGATTGCAACGATCTGTCCAAGTTCGTCCAGATAGGCGCTGCGGTCGTTCAGCGCCAGGTGGATATCGGCGATCTTGTTGCGCGTCTCCAGGTTAAGCTCCACCGGTTGCGGAAAATAGCCGACGTAGCGCCGGTAAACTTCAAGGGCACGAATTTGATTGCCGTTCTCTTCATGCAGGTCCGCTGCAACCAACAGGGCGTCGCGTCTGACCGCATCGTCGTTCGACTCTGTTTCGATGCGCTCGAACTCTTCTGCAGCAAGGGAGATCTGCCCGTTTTCCCGGTAGACGAAGGCCATTTTCTTTGTCACTTCAGGCTGCAAGGCATGTCCGCTGAAGGTATTGCGGAAACGTGTCAGCACAGCGGCCGCCGCCTCCCAGTCCTTGAGTTGAATCAGCGCCGCAGCGGCGTCGTATTCGGCCGTGGGATGGATCGCAGAAGTGGGAGCCAGGCGGCCGACCCGCAGAAAGTGATCGGAGGCGGCGCGATAATCTTCGGCGGCATTGGCCTGTTCGCCTTGCTTGTAGATCGCGGCCGCCAGGTTATCGACCAGGCCAGCGCGTGTCTCGTCGCCTGCGGGCAGCAGGGCCAGTACATTCAGATAAGCGGCTTCGGCCTCGCTGTAATTCAGGAGTTCGTAGGACGAGTGGGCGAGGACGAGCCAGGCTGCCCGAAGCACGTCCGCTTCGGCACCGGGGAATGCCGACAAAAGATTGCCGGCCGCTGCCAGGGCCTGCTCGTAAGCCTTCATCTCGTAAAGATCATCCGCGGCCGCACCCAGTACGATGGCCGCCTTCTCATGCTGCGGGAAGGTATCGGCGAACTTGAGCGAACTGCGGACCACTTCGCGCTTGACCGCCTCCCGGGTGTCTTCACCGGCAGTGCCCAAATGTTCGCGATGCGCAAACACGGCCGCGTAGCCGGCCTGAGGAGCTTTTTCGTGGAGCGGGTAATCGTAGGCCGTCTTCTCGTATTCCGTCGCCGCTGCTGCGAAGTGGCGGTTTTCCAGCAGCAGATCCGCTAACTGATAGTTGATGACCGGCGATTCAGCTTCCT
>DDYQ01000245.1 GCA_002348005.1 Desulfobacteraceae bacterium UBA2230
GGCGCGAACAGATGGCCCGCATCGACCGTTTGAGCCTGACTCTGTTCGACCGTGTCGAATGGATAGCGGACCCCTTCAACGAGCACCGCGAGGTGGCCTCCGGCGGCTCGGCAAGCGACATGGACGCCCTGATGGGCTGGCTCGGATAGCCGTCGGCCGCGCGCCGATGTTGATATGCGCCGGTGAAATCCGCCTGCAACGTTCGCCGCCGCCGCCGACAAGCGCTGCCGGCAGGATCCGCTTCGCCTGCGACCGGACCGGTCGGATCGAAGGCGCTACCGCAGCACCTGGCGCGTGCTTCTGTACGCATGATCTTTCGGGAAAACAGAACCTGCGGTACCATCCTATTTACAAACCGGAAGAACTTCCGTATCAATTGGCTTTCGGCCACTTCACGAGCCGACAGGAGAGGAAAAGTCCGATGTTGAAACATATCGCCGCTTGCATCGCCCTGCTCTGGGCAGGATCGGTTTTGGCCGCTGACAAAACCCCGGGTCTCGATCAGATCCTTGACGGAATCGAGAAACGTTACGCCGGCAAGGGCTTCACCGCTGATTTTTTTCAGGAATCGATGCTCAAGGCAATGCAGATCACCGATACGGCCGAAGGCCGCCTGGTCGTGGCGCGCCCCGCCAAAATGCGCTGGGAGTACAGCATGCCGGACACCCAGATCATCATAACCGACGGCGAGTCGATGTGGATCTACCGGCCGAACGACAAGCAGGTGATGGTCGGGGCGGCCCCCGAGTTTTTCGGCGGCGGCAAGGGTGCCGGTTTCCTGTCCGACATCCGGCAGATCCGCAAAAGCTTCAAGGTTCACCAGCAGGAATCCCAGAGCCAGGGCCATTACCGCCTGCGCCTGGTGCCCCTCAAGCCCATGCCCGAACTGTCCGAAATCATTCTGTCGGTGAGCAGGGCCGATTTCCAGATCGATCAGGTCGTCACCTTCAACTCCTACGGAGACGAAACCCGCATCGTGTTGAGCGATTACCGCTTCGATATCGACCCGGACATGGCGCTGTTCAACTTCAAGATTCCCGAAGGCGTCGAGGTGGTGCCTCTGGAAACCCCGTAACGCTTTCCGCGCTTCGATGCGCCACAACCCCGGAGATTCAGCATGCATGATCGCATCAAGCAGTTGGCCCGCGAACGCAAGGCCATCATCCTGGCCCACAACTATCAACCCCCCGAAATTCAGGATCTGGCCGATCTGTGCGGCGACAGCCTGGAGCTGAGCCGCAAGGCCGCCCGCACCGACGCCGCCGTGATTGTCTTCTGCGGCGTCCATTTCATGGCCGAGACGGCATCGATCCTGTCGCCCGAAAAAACCGTGCTGTTGCCGCGCCACGATGCCGGCTGCCTGATGGCGGACATGATCACGGCCGAAGCGCTGAAAATCAAACTGGCCGCCCTGCCCCCCATGCCCGTGGTCACCTATGTCAATTCGGGTGCCGACGTCAAAGCCCTCTCCACGGTCTGCTGCACCTCCGCCAACGTGGTGCAGGTGGTCAACAGCCTCCCCGAGCCCGAAATGCTCCTCACCCCCGACCGCAACCTGGCCATGTACGCGGCCGCGCGCACCGGCAAGAAGATCCACTTCTGGGAAGGCTATTGCCCCACGCACGAGTGGCTCTCCGCGGACGATGTCGCCCGCGCCCGCGCCGCCCATCCGAGGGCACTGTTCATCGCGCACCCCGAGTGCCGCCCTGAAGTACTGCAGCTGGCCGATGTGATCGCCAGCACATCGGGCATGTTGCGCTACGCGGCCGAGTCGCCCCAGCGGGAATTCATCGTCGGCACCGAACAAGGCATTCTCTATCCGTTGCGCAAGGCCAATCCGGACAAGATTTTCCACCCGGCCTCGGAGAAAATGACCTGCCGCAACATGAAAAAGATCTCTGTAGCGGATGTTCTTCACAGTCTCGAAACACTGCAGGGCGAGGTCAAGGTGCCCGAAGCGATCCGCCGGCCGGCGCTCAAGGCGGTGGAAAGAATGCTCGCGATCCAATAAAAAACCCTCTTCCGTTTTCGGGGGCCCGGACGGAAGAGGGTTTGGAAGTATTTTAAGTGCTACTCCTCGGCGACCATGTCATCCGGCAGGTCGGCATTGTTGTGCACTTTCTGCACGTCGTCCAGATCGTCCAGCGCATCCAGCAGGCGGATCAGTTTTTCGGCCGTCTCGCCGTCCACCGGCACCATGTTCTTGGGCACCTTGGTGATCTGGGCCAGGTCGAACTTAATGGCGGCCTGCTCCAGTGACGCCTTGACCGCTTCGAAGTCCACCGGTTTGGAGATGACCTCGAAGTTGTCGCCGTCGTCGCGCACATCTTCGGCGCCCGCCTCCAGCGCGACCTCCATCAGCGCCTCCTCGCCGGTGGCATTCTTTTCGACGACCAGATACCCTTTGGTTTCGAAAATCCACGCCACGCTGCCGCTTTCGGCCATGTTGCCGCCATGCTTGCTCAAGGTGTGCCGGATCTCGGAAACGGCGCGGTTTTTATTGTCCGTCACCGAGTCGATCAGAATGGCCACCCCGCCCGGGCCATAGCCTTCATACGTGGTTTCTTCATAGTTCACGCCCTCCAGCTCGCCGGTGCCCTTTTTGATGGCGCGCTCCCAGTTGTCCTTGGGCATGTTCTCGGCCTTGGCCTCGGCAACGGCGCTGCGCAGGCGCGGGTTGGCATTGATGTCGCCGCCGCCCATGCGCGCGGCCAGGGTGATCTCCTTGATCAGCTTGGTGAAGATCTTTCCGCGGCGCGCGTCCGCGGCGCCCTTTTTATGTTTGATATTAGCCCACTTGCTGTGACCTGACATGACTTCCTCCTATTTTTTGCCCATACCGATGATGAAAATCTCCCGGCTGGCTTTGCGGCTGCTCTGCGGTTTGAATATCTGCATACGCCCGAAACGCGTTTTGACCCGCTCGCAGAAGACTGGAAAGTCTTCGCCCTGAAATATTTTGCACACGAAATGACCGCCCGGCGCAAGGACCGCGTCGGCGATGGCCAGCGCCACGCGGCTCAACTCGAACGAGCGGACCCCGTCGGCGTGTTTGCTGCCGCTGGTCGAGGGCGCCATGTCGCTCAGCACCACCTGGAAACGGATGCTCAGCCGCTCGGCCGCGATCGCTTCGATCTCGTAGATATCGGCCCGGATCACCTCGACATGGGCGGGCAGCTTTACCGCCACCGGCTGGATATCGACGCCCACCACGCGGCCCCGCTCACCAGTCAGCAGGGCGGCATACTGCAGCCACGACCCCGGCGCGCATCCCAGATCCAGCACCCGATCCCCTCTGGCGATCAGGCGATGCTTTTTCTGAATTTCTTCCAGCTTGTATACCGACCGGGCGGCGTAGTGCTCTTTGCGCGCCCGGCGGGCATAGTGATCATCCCATGTGTTTTTGGAACGCTTCATAGCTTTATCAATAATATTCGTCAACTGGAATGGCGGCGGACTAGAACAGGACTTCCATGGCGCGGTCCACATTTTCGGCTCCCAGCACCTCGATCTGGGCGGGCACCTTGATGCGCTTGAGACTGCCGGCCGGGGCGATGCACCGTTCGAATCCCATTTTGCAGGCTTCGCCCAGGCGAATCTCCAGATTGCCGATGGCGCGCACCTCGCCGGCCAGTCCCACTTCGCCCAGCACCAGCGTCTGGCCGGGAACGGGCTTGTCCAGAAAACTGGAGGCCACCGCCGCCAGAACGCCCAGATCCACGGCCGGCTCGTCGATTTTGACGCCGCCGGCCACGTTGACGAAGATGTCGTGGCTCATCAGGTTAAGGCCCAGCTTTTTCTCCATCACCGCCACCAGAAGCGCCACGCGGTGCGGATCCAGCCCCAGCACCGTGCGCCGCGGTGTGCCCAGATGGGTGCTGGAAACCAGGGCCTGCAGCTCGACCAGAATGGGGCGGGTGCCCTCCAGGCTGGCCGTGACCACCGAACCGGCCGTATCGTGCGGCCGCCCGGATAGAAAAACGGCCGATGGATTGGAGACCTGGACCAATCCTTCGGCCTGCATCTCGAATACGCCGATCTCGTTGGTGGAACCAAATCGGTTCTTCACCGCCCGCAGGATGCGGAACACATGGTTGCGGTCGCCCTCGAAGTACAACACCGTGTCGACCATGTGTTCCAGCAGCTTGGGCCCGGCGATGGCCCCGTCCTTGGTGACATGCCCCACCAGCAAGGTGGGAATGCCGCTTTTTTTGGCGTTGAGCATCAGGCGCATGGCGCTGTCGCGCACCTGCCCGATACTGCCCGGCGCCGACGTCAACTCGCTGCTGTACATGGTCTGGATGGAGTCGATCACCAGCACGTCGGGCTTCGTTTCGGCCACCATGCGCAAAATGGCGTCCACATCGATTTCCGACACCACCAGCAGCTGCGGCGCGGACGCCGTCAGGCGCCGGCTGCGCATGCGCAGCTGCTGCACCGACTCTTCACCCGACACGTAGAGCACCCTGTGCCCGGCCGCGGCCATGCCGTGCAGGGCCTGCAGCATCAAGGTCGATTTGCCGATTCCCGGGTCACCGCCGATCAGCACCAGCGAGCCGGCCACCAACCCGCCGCCCAGCACCCGGTCAAACTCGTCGATGCGCGTGGAGAACCGCTCCTGCTCGGCCAGCGTCACCTCATCGATGGGGACGGGGGCGCTCTGTACGAGCCCCAGGCCTCGCAGGGGACCCGTTTTCTCCGGGGACGCAAGACGCTCTTCGGCAAAAGCGTCCCAGGCGCCGCAGTCGGGGCAGCGCCCCAGCCACTTGGGAGAGTGATGCCCGCATGCCTGGCAGGTATAATGCGTTCTGGCCGTCTTCCTGGACATAAGGTGCCCGCCCGTGTTGGAGTTTGAACGAAGCAAATCTACTTGTATTGATTATCAATTGACAGTCCGGACCATACCATGGCATGGTGGGCCATATCAAGAAAAGCACTCGCATCCACCCGAAACGGCCCGACCGCCGCCCGCGAAATCGCTTCCCGCACTTCCGGGCGGTCTCAACATCGAAAAGGATCCCATGACGTCACCCGGTTCCGACCCGATCGCAGTTCGATTCAGCCTGAGCGCTTCGAGAAGCGCCGCTTCCAAAAGCAACCGCGTCACCCAATCGCGCCAGCGGCGTACGAAACCGGCCGATCTTCTCATCCTCCTGCTGGTCTGGGCGATGCTGGCCGGCCTTGCGGCGGCCGAAGATGCCACCAAGATCTATTTCAAACCGCTGAAACAACGCCTGATCGCCGACGGTTTCGACGCCGGCCACATCGACGCGCTGTACCGCAACAGCCGGGTGGCCTTCGAATCCAAAGGCGTGTCGGCCTACTTCCTGCACAACGAAGCGACGCTGGACTACAAAAAAATGACCGAAACGACCTGGATCACGGAAGCGCGCAATTACATGCGCACCCACGACCAGACCCTGCGCCAGGCCGAGGAGCGCTTCGGTGTCGACCCTAAAGTAATCACGGCCATTATTCTGGTCGAAACCAAATTCGGCCGCTACCTGGGCCGACAGTCCATTCTGAACATCCTTTCCACGATGGCCGCGTTGACCGAACAGGCGCCGCGCGAGCACCTCTGGACCCAGCTGCCGGTCGAGCGGCGCTACAGCCGGGAGCAGTATGAAAAGAAAGCCGACCAGAAAGCGACCTGGGCCTACAAGGAGCTTAAGGCCTTCCTGACCTACTCCCAGCAGCACCAGGTCGACCCGGTCGCGGTGCAGGGATCGTACGCCGGCGCCATGGGCATCGCCCAGTTCATGCCCAGCAACATCCT
>DDYQ01000073.1:0-10555 GCA_002348005.1 Desulfobacteraceae bacterium UBA2230
TGATCCGAAAAACCGTACCTTTCCCCACTGCACTCTCGACTTGGATGTCGCCGTTCATTTTACGGATGATTCCATAGCAGATCGATAATCCCAGTCCGGTTCCCTGGCCGACGGGCTTGGTAGTAAAAAATGGATCGAAGATCCGTCCCAGGATGGCCTCGGGAATTCCCGGACCCGTGTCCGCCACTTCGATCACCACCTTGTCGCCGTTCANNCACGACGGCCTCGCCGTCGATCACCACCTTGTCGCCGTTCAGAGCGCTGTGGAAACGAATGGTCCCCCCACTTTTCTCCATCGCGTAAATAGCATTGTTAATCATGTTGAGGAAGACCTGATGCATTTCGGTTTCCGAGGCGGATATCTCGGGCAGATTGGCTTGCAGCTCATTTTGCACTTCGATGTTGGCGAACCTGGCCCGCTGGCTGGAAAGACCGATCACTTCTTCGATAATGTCCTTGATCTGCAGATTGCGTATCGCGGATCCGCTTCCTCGGGCGAAACTGAGCAGTTTGGTGGTGATATCCTTGCAGCGTTTGCCCTGAACATGGATTTGATTCAAGGAGCGCTTTATTTCATCGACATTCTGATCCAGGCGCTCTTCTTCGATGAGATCTTGAATCCAACCGGCTTCTTCCACCATGATGGCGACCGGGTTGTTGATTTCGTGGGCCACTCCGGTGGCCAGTTCGCCCACGGAGGCAAGTTTACCGCTTTCGATCACCTGCTTGTTCATCATATCTTTCTCGCGGTCGGCATTGGCGATGCGGTAAACCATACGAACCGACAAGATCCAGGCCATGATGACGATGCTCAACCCGCCGAAGGCAAATATGATGAGGCTGATCTTTTCGGCCCGCCGCTGGGCGGCGAAAGCGTCATCTCGCTTTTGCTGAAATACCAGCAGCCAGTCACGGTTTTTAAGCAATGCGGTGACGTAAATACTCGTTTCGGCATTCGGATCAAGCCGCTCGGAGATGTTCACATCCGTGGAATTTGGCGCGTTGCAGTCGAAATAGCGGCCGTAGCACCCTTCGGGCGAGTTAATGTTAAACCGCGGTTTGGTCTGTAATTTGCCTTCTTGATTGACAATGAAAGCGAAACCGGTCTCTCCGATCTGGATATTCTCCACCAGATCGTTGAAGGCCACGAAATCCACGGTCGCCCGGAGGATCCAGTGTTCAGTCTCCTGCCGCTTAACCGCCACAATGAAATGCGGAAATCCGCGCAGTCCCAGAAAAACGTCGCTGATCACGACCTGATCCTGCAGTACGTGTTGAAACCAGGGCGCCTGACGGTAATCGGCCTTGCTCAAATTGAACGGTCCGGCATAGGAGACCTGCCGGCCGTCGGAATTGATAACCCCCAGATCGACAAAAACCGCGCCGTAGCTTTTCTGCAGATCCTGAAGCCGGTCTTGTAGAAATGCTTCGTCGCTCAGTTGCGCATAGCTAAAATTGCTGCTCAGGAAAACGATGTCGGCAAGCCGTGTGCTCAGAAACGTGTCGATCTGGCGGCGATGCTTTTGCACCAAAGTGGTCAGATGGGCATAGACGCGTTCCTGATAGGAAGCTTTGAATTGAAAGTAAATCGTTAAACCCACCAGGAAGACAGGGATGAACGAGACGCCGATGATGGTGATCACCATGTTGCGGATCAGATGCTTGTAATAAGGAGCTCGTGGTGAATTCATCTCTTGCCCGCTCTGTGGCGCACTGCGCTTTCCTGATGCCCTTTTCCCCGGCACCACTTTAACATCGAACGTCGAAGGTGTCGATTTAAACCTGGAGTGAACCTTTCAATAGCATGTGCAGGTGATAATTCGGGGCCGGCGGCCGGTTGCCCTTCCGGGAAGGCGTGGGTTGTCCTCAACCCGATCCGGCGATGCGACAGTGGGGTGGGGTTCCCGAAGTCATCCACAGCCGTGAAGCTGCGCGCGCGGCCCAAACACATTTATTCGACGTTAACGAGGCAAGGTAATCGGCATCCCCATTATCGGCCATAGCACAAACACCGCCAAGCCGACGACGACCATCAGGATCGCGCTGGCCGGAAGCCCGTACATAAAAAATTCACCTGCCGTAAATTGTTTGGAGTCGTAGGCGATCGCGTTGGGCGCCGCGCCCACCAGCAGTAAAAAGGGCATGCCGGCAGTCACCAGAGCGGCAAACAAAATGACTTCTCCGGCCACACCCAGATAAGGCGCAATAACCAGGGCCACTGGTAACGAAATGGCGATCGCGGCCACATTCATGATAAAGTTGGTCATGAGCATCACAAAAAAAGCAATGCTCATTATAAAAATGAACCAGTTGGCCTTCTGGAACAACACGAGCCAGTTGACGGCCAGCCAGTTGGCCGCACCGGTTTGCCACAGGCAGTTGCCGATGCTCATGGCGCCGCCGAAGAGCAGGATGATGTTCCAGGGTACCCTTTCCAGGTCCTCGATGGACATTATGCCGGTCACGAAAAAAAGGATCGTGGAGACGAGAATGATACCGGTTTTGTCCAGCGGCTTGAGGAACGGCACGAAAGAACGCAGCGACATGATCAAAATGCAGGACAGGACGATTGCCGCGGCAATGATTTCCTGCCGCGTCAGGGAGCCAAGATCGGTGTTGAGCTGGCGCGCCTTTTCGCGCAATCCTGTAATCGACTTCTTTTCCGGCTTGCAGACCACCATGAAGAATCCCCACAGGACCAGCACCATCAGCCAGCCCACCGGGAACATGTAGTAGGAGAGCTGAAAGAAGCTGATCTCCTTGCCGGCCATCTGACGGAAGAAATCAAGGGCCACGGGAGCGCGCGCCGCGCCCAGAAGGGTGATGATGCTGCCGGCGCCGGCCACGTAGGCCATGCCCATGAAAAGCCCCTTGCCGAACCGGGTCTTCTTGTCCCCTTCGCCGTAAAGGCCGTACACTGAAATCAACAGAGGATAGATGGTGGCCGCGACCGCGGTATGGGCCATAATGTGCGTCAACAGGGCGGTCACCACAAAACACCCGAGATAGATCATGCTGGTGCGCTCACCTACGATCATGAGCATTTTGTAAGCCAGACGCTTGGTCAGGCCGGTTTTGGTGAATACCAGCCCAATCATCACCGATGCGAAAATGAACATGACCGAGGGTACCATGAAATCCATGAAAGCGGCATCGGCCGTACGGACCATGAATAGCGCCTGCAGTACCCCGATCGCCAGGCTGGTAATGCCGATCGGCACCACCTCGAAAACCCACCAGGTGCCGGCCAGCATGAAAATTGCCAGAGCCCCCTTGGCTTCCCGGCTCAGAGTGAAGTGCTTGCCCATTGGATCCACCGCATCCGGCCAAGGAGGCGAGTAGTAGATCAGGGCGAAGAGCACCACTCCCAATAGGAGAAATCCCCATTTCTTCCAGTCGATGTTACGTTTCGAAGCAGCCTGTTGATCCGCCAAAACGATTGCCTCAGTCGTCATTCATCCCCCTTAGCCTGTTACAGGCCGCACCTCTTCATGGTATGCGAAACAGCCGCGAAGACATCGGTCAGACGCAGAATGCCGATGATCTCTGCATCGCGGGTGACCAGCAATGATTGATGGTGTCCCACCACCAGCAAATGAACGGCTTCATCCAGGGAGGCGCTGTGATCGATGAATTCGCCGTCCGTGGGCCGGTGCATATACTTGACCACCTTTTCCTGACAAGCCTTGCGGCAGATATCGTCGAAAGGCTTGTCGAACATGCGATAGGTTTCGAGCATGGACACGAGGAACTCTTTGCTGAAGCCCAGCTTGGCCATACCGGGCGTATCGCTCTTCAGCCCGGCATACTTGGGTTCCAGAGAGCGCAGGATATCCAGGTGCCCCAACTTGCCGTTCACCTTCCCATTTTTATCCTGCACCAGGATGGCCCGATGCCGGTAGCGCTTGGAATCAAAGTCCTCCTGGGCTTTTTCCAAAGCCACGACCGCATCGAGGATGCTCGCATCTTCGGAGATGACGGCGTATTCCGTCAAAGGGATCATCAAGTCTTTGATTTTGAATTGTTTCACACTTCTCCTCCTGTCTGATCGGCGGGGTGCTTTCCCTCATTATCATCGGAGATCCCGTTGCCGGTTCTCATGGCCCAGTGCATGCGGGCCATCAGTGTCTCGAGTTCGAACGGAATCAAAAAATCATCGTAGGCCCCTAGTCGCATGACCTCGAGCGACAAATCGAACTGTTCACCGGAATTGATGGTGATCACTTTGACCTGCGGAAAGCGCCTGCGGATCATGCGCAAGATTTCGATGCCCCTGCGCTTTAACCCTTTCAATCCGAGCAGCACGAGGGGAATCGTCGATTTGGACAGCAGCGCAGCCGCTTCTTGTTCCCTTACGGCCTCGAAGACCTGGAAGCCTTCCTGGCGGGTGTGCTGTGCAAGGTTGTTGCGCAATGCAGGATCGGGTTCGATAATGAGGACGCGGGGGTTCATTATGCCTGGTCGATTGCCCATAGCGACAACCCTAAGCAAATTGCATGCCCAAATTTATTTACTGAAAATACAGTCTGTTATTAAATTTGCCCGCTCAATAATCCGGAAGGTGACACACAATGCTACATTTAGCAACGCAAATGCAACATAATGCGACATTCGTAAAATTAATGAAACACTGCAATTCTGCGGTAACCTGGTGATGAGGAGCAGAAGCCAAGCGGATGCGGCTCAATCCGAAATAATGTCGCCGGGCGCCAGGCGACCCTGGAAGTAGCGCTCCAGCAGTTGGCGTCCCGACCCGATCACGTTGTCGATAATGCGCACCCGCTTCCAGGTCAAGTAGTCGTAAAATTCCTGCTCGATACCGCCACAAATCACCACCTGGGTTCCTTCGGTGATGATTAACTGGCAGAGCCGTTCGGCTGAGGGGCCCGGTAAAATCAACACTTTTTCTTGCAGGAAGCCGGAATCGGTGTATTCGGCCATAAGCACTTCGGTGGCCAGATCGAAACGCGGGGCAACTTCTTCATCGAACAGCGGTATCAGGACCTTGATTTTCATTGCGTATGGATTCCGTGCAGTTTCATTTTGCGCCAGAGCGTACTGCGCGAGTATCCTAAAGCGGCAGCGGCCTGGCCTCGGTTGCCGTGGGCCCTGACCAGCGCTTCCAGGATCAGGTTTTTCTCAACCTCGGGCCAGGTGGCGCTTGATCCCGGAGATTGCACCAAAGGCACCTTGTCCGGCCGGACATCGATCGAGAAGTCCGGTTTTTCTTCGAGCAGATAGGCCGGCAGATGTTTCGGGAAAATTTTTTCATCCTGACACAGGTTGACCGCATATTCTACGACATTACGCAACTCCCGAACGTTGCCGGGAAACGGGTAGGCCATCAAAATTTTCAGCGCACGCGAAGAGAATCCGCTGATCGAACGTGCCAGCTTCTGATTGAATTGGTTCAGAAAATGATCGAGAAGCAGTCGGATATCGCCCTCGCGTTCGCGCAGGGCCGGAAGATGGGCGCGCAAGACATTAAGCCTGAAAAAAAGGTCCTGGCGGAAACGCCCCTCGTGCACCATTTGCTCCAGATTACGGTGGGTGGCGGCGATAATGCGCACGTCGGCTTCGATGCCTTTGGTGCCACCTAATGGATAGATAACGCGATCATCCAGGAAGGTCAGCAGCTTGACCTGCAGCGGCAGGGGGAGATCACCGATCTCGGTCAGGTAAATCGTTCCGGTATGGGCCAGATTGAAACGGCCGGGTTTGTTTTCCAGGGCCCCGGTAAAGGCGCCTTTGGTATGGCCGAACAATTCGGATTCCAGCAAGGTTTCGGGAAGGGCGCCACAGTTGATTTTGATGAATGGTCCTTTTGCCCGCGCTGAAGCCTGGTGCAGGGCCTCGGCCAGAATATCCTTGCCGGTGCCTGTTTCGCCGGTGATCAGCACCGAGGAATCGCTTTGCGCAATGACCGGCATAACAGTAAAAAGCTTTTCCATCTGCCGGCTTTTGCCCAGGAGCTGTCCAAAACGGTAGGCCTGGTTGCTTTTTGCATCAAATTCCTTGAGCAGCCGCAGGTCCTCGATCGTCTCGATGAAGCCTGCCGGATTGCCGTGGTCGTCGTATAGACGTGAAAACGTCATGCGGAAGGGAATCATCCGACGGTCGCGACTGATCAGGTCGCTTTCCAGGCAGACCCGTTCGGCCACCCCCGGATCGCGCGCCGGGCAACCGGTCAGGCAGATACGGCTGCGCAGCGCCTGGTGACAGGCAAGTCCCCGGGCTGCCGATGCAGGCAATCCGATGATCGCCTCCAGGGTCTGGTTGTAAAAAACGATCCGCCGCGAGAGATCCAGCAGCACGATTCCGAGCGGTACATTGTCGAGCAGGCGCTGGATGTCGGAATCTATCATCTTATGGATTCCATTTTTGGGAACCACGGGCACTTCTCTTCATTGCGCGTACACCCGGCGGCGCAGGGACATCGAGCAAAAAGGGGGGGCCGGCCGGTCAGGCACAGTCCCCCCTGGATGTTTTCTACGGCCGAGGCGCTTATTTGCGTCCGGAGTACTCCTGATAGGCCATGGCCACGGTGCGGTAGACCAGGTGGGCCAGNNCAAATGAACAAAGTAGATGAAGTAAGAGGCGCCCGCCAGTCCACCCAGGCGGGTCAACTGGGCGAGCATACCCGTCAGCCCCAGCCCCAGCACAAGGCCCAGCAGCCACCAATCCTTGTAGCTGGTTTGCTGGGTCGTTTTACCCAACCGTTGAATGATCATCAACAGGCTGCCCAGAACCAGCGCGATACCGGCGGCATTGCCCAGCCACTTGACCGGATTGAGCTGTGAATAGGGTCCATGCTGGCCGAATACATACAGGGCCACAAAAAAGATGTTGGTAACGACGAACAGGCCGATGAATCCGAAAAGCACCATCATGTGGGCCGTCGAACGCTCCTTGTTTTCGCCGCATTCGTTGAACCGGTTGTGCTTTAAAATCTTTGGGATTACGCGGCCCAGGGCCTGCACGAATCCGGCCGGCTCCAGCGTTTGTTTATCGGTCTTGCCCTGTAGAACGGCGTCAGCGTGCATGGCGCTGATAAAGCGTTTCAACCCCAGCGCAAATACAGCCACGGCGAAGAAAAACGTTGGTATCATGATGACATCCACCAACCAGGTGGAAAACATCTTGGCATGGATGATTTCTCCGCCGCCGGGTGTGAAGTCCAGCCAGTTGACCCCGAAAAGCATATCGATCAGCGTGCCCACCACAATGAAGATTATGGCCGGTAGGGCCAGCAGAAATGGCAGGGCACCGGGATTGTTGACCGCTTTGGCCAGCGCCTTGGGCGTGGCATATTCGCTGACCGCATAGCTGCGCACCGCTGAAAGCACATCGCCCGGTTTGGCGCCGCGCGGGCAGCGCGTGCTGCAATCCCCGCAATTATGGCACAGCCAGATGTCGCCGTCGCCGATCAGTCGGTCTTTCAAACCCCAGGAGGTTGCCAGCATCTCCTTGCGCGGAAAGGGCTTGTTTTCCGGTGAAATGGGGCACGCCACCGAGCAGGTGGCGCACTGGAAGCATTTCTTCACATCCTGCCCGCCGAGCTTTGATATCTCCTGGATGAATTGTACGTCAGGCTCAACCAGATAATTTTCTGAGACCGCCGGGGCTGACTCTTGCGCGGCTGGCCCCCCCTGGGCTGTCTTAACACCCGGTTCAGCTACTAATGTTTCGGACATGATTACCTCCTAATAATGACCAAGACGAGTCAATACATTCTATCAGAAGCCCTTGAATGGATTCGGGCCCAGCGCTTCAATCGATTCAACGAAGTCATTGATCATTTTCGGCGCCTTGTCATAATCGTCTATGGCAACTTCGAACTGCGCCACACGCTCGTTCTCCAGCGACAGACTGGCCAGGGCCTCGCCGATTTTCTTCATGCGGATAGAGGCCAGCTCGCTGCCTTTGACGAAATGGCACTGGTAGTCGTCGCCGTGCTTGCAGCCCAGCAAAAAGACGCCGTCCATGCCCTGGGAAAGGGCATCCTTGATCCAGATCACGTTGACCGAACCCAGGCAGCGCACCGGGATGAGGCGTACGTCGGCCGAATATGAAATCCCGTTAAGGCCGGCGATGTCGAGGGTCGGGTAAGCATCGTTTTCACAGACCAGCCCCAGAATGCGCAGCGGCGGCTCACTGTAATCGTCCGAGCTCGGCACTTTGATCGATTTGACCATCGAACCGATGCTGTCGATGTTGTAATCAGCAAATCCAATAATGCGTTCCGGGCAGGCGCCCATACAGGTTCCACAGCGCCGGCAGCGCGAGGGATTAGGCTTGGGAGTGCCCTTGGCATCGTCGTCCAGGGCCCCGAAGGGACATTCTTCGGTGCAGCGTTTACACTGCGTGCAGCGCTGGAAGAAGAAGTCCGGAAAGGTCATGTCGCCGGAACGCGGATGCACGGCCACCCCGCGGTTGCACGATTCAATGCACTGGATGGCTTTAAGCGCCGCGCCGGCCGCATCTTCCATGGCTTCCTCAGTGGTCATGGCCCGGCGCACGGCGCCGGCGGCGTAAATGCCGGTGCGTTGGGTTTCATAGGGAAAGCATATGAAATTCGAATCGCAGTAGCCGTTGAACAGTTTGATGTCACGGAAAGCAGGCCCCTGGCGATAGGCCATGTTGACCACCGGATCGTCGGCGGTGGCCGGCACCATCCCGGCCGCCAGCACGACCAGGTCGGCCTTGACCTGCAGATTTTTGCCCAACAGCGTGTCGGTTGCCTCGACCAGCAAGCCGCTGCCGTTTTTGGCGACATTGACCACATTGCCCTTGGTCAGAAAAATCCCAGGATCCTGCTGAATGGATTTATAAAAACTCTCGTTGAGGCCCGGCGTGCGCATGTGCTGATAGAAGATGAACGCCTTTCCATCGGCATAATCGTTGCGCACGTATTTGGCCTGCTTGAGCGCTACCAGACTCGTCACTGCGCCGGCATAGTCGAAATCGCTGTCATCGTCGTCTTTGCCCGGACTTTGGATAAACACCACCGATTTGGCCTCTTTACCGTCCGAAGGCCGTACGATCTTGCCTTTTTTGGCGATGGCTTCGAATTGCGCGTTAGTGATCACATCGGCAATTGCGCCGATACCCAGATGGGCATAGGCATCGCCTTGTACTTCGGCCGGCCGCCAGCCGGCTGCCAGAACAACGGCGCCGAAGAGTTCGCCGTTGGGATCGAACGTCAGAATGTCCTTTCGGCCTTCGTTGTACTCCAGATATTTTTTGTGCAGCGTTTCGGCATCCAGTTCCTTGCCGCTGGCATCGACACGCATTTCGGGCGGCAGCGGATAGGGCACATCGAATTCGATCTTTTCACCCGGCTTCTTGAAAGTCGCCGTAAACTCGCCCGGCTGTCCGGCCAGGCGCGCCAGCACCGTTCCGGTCTTAACGGTGATATTGGGGTGAGATTGCACCGCCTCGACTTTACGGGCGATAACCGGCGGCATCAATGCCTCGTAAGGCTCCGTTACCGGCAGCTGGCTGCGCCAGTTCAATGCAGCGCCACCCAGCTGGGCTTCCTTTTCCACGATCGTGACCGCATAGCCCGCTTTGGCGGCATCCAGGGCAGCGCTCACGCCGGTGATGCCACCGCCGATCACCAGAATTTTACGGGTGAACTGCTCCAACTTGTATGGCTCGGGCAGCTTGACCTTCTGGACCCGCGCCATACCCATGCGCAGGTAATCTTCAGCCATCATCTGCACGCGGTCGAAGCGATCCGCATCTTGTTTTTCTTCTTCGGTCAGCGCCGGGAACTGGGTGCGCGGATGCGACCAGGCCACGCCTTCGCGCAGGTTGACGCGATCGACGATGCAGCCTTCAAAACGGAAGGTGTCGTAATTGACGCGCCGCGAACAGGCACACAGGATCAAGGTGTTGACACCGCCCTTGATTTCTTCCTGCAGAAAGGCCACACCCTCTTTACCGCACAAGGCCGGATGGCGTTTGGCGCTCAATCCCTCATCATCGGCAACCGCCGTGATGGCTTCCAGGTCCAGTGATTCGCCGATGCCACAGCCTTCACAAATATAGACACCATATTTTTTGTTCATGGATAAACCTCCTACTTCCTTGCCACGGTTTGAATGGCTTTCAGGGCCATACCGGTTGCGTTCTGGTTTGAAGAGACCACATCGGCAGGCTTATTGGCGCAACCTGCAGCGAACATACCGCCCTTTTCGAAGTCATTGAGAATGAACCCGTCGGCGGTGTAATTAAGGTCCGCCGGCAATTTGGCATTGGCGGCCGTAGGCTGCATACCGGTGGCAAGGACCACCAGATCCACGGTTTGTCTGATCTTCTCGCCGGTAACGGCGTTTTCGGCCACCACGGTGATGTTTTTGGTGGTCGGATCTTCGCTCACTTCGGCGACCTTGCCCTTGACAAAGAAGACATTCTGGTCGGCTTTGATCTTCTTGTAAAACTTTTCATAGCGGTCGCCCGGAGTGCGCAGATCGATGTAGAAGACATAGATCTTGGCATCCGGATAAAGCTCGCGCACGTAGGTCGTCTGCTTCAGCGAAGCCATGCAGCA
>DDYQ01000073.1:10577-12227 GCA_002348005.1 Desulfobacteraceae bacterium UBA2230
GGTGACAATATTATCGTAGCGGCCGAACCCGAGGTTGTCGATCCTGGTGGCGTCGTAAGGTTCCCAACCGGTCGCCCACACGATCGATCCCACTGAGAGGTCCATGGTCCTGGGCTGCATATCAAGATCCACCGCGTTGTATTTGCAGGCGGCCTTGGCATTTTGCCCATCTTCGGTGCCGATGATCTGCGGCGAAAGGACATAACGCGCCGGGAAGGCCATTTCAAACGGCAGGTAGGCGCCTTTGCGGGTGCCCATACCGAAATTGAAGTCGTCATTGATTGCGGTTGTGCACGCTTCCGCGCAGGCGCCGCAGCAGGTGCATGCTTCCGTGACGTAACGCGGGTTCAGGCGCACGGTGACCGTGTAGTCGCCCGCCGCACCTTGAACTTTCTGGACTTCAGCCATGGTCAGAATTTTAATGCGCGGATTGTCCTTGATGCGCCGGAAATTGATCTCCAGGCCGCAGGNNCTGATTCCGCCGCCGACCACCATGATGGTTCCACTCGCAGGGGCCTTCATTTCACTTGTCATGCTATCCCTCCGTGCGTTCACGATTGAAGACGCTCGAAAATCACCGGCATATCGAATGCGGAGCTTTCGGCATCGTTCAGTTTGCGATTGCGTTATAGTTACCGTCCCAGACCATTAAAGCGCTCGAACGATATCCTTGGTTCTCCCTGAAACATGCAGCTGAATACTGGATTCGCCCTTTGGGCTTCCAATGCTCAGCTGCCGGCTTCGTGAGTTTCATTATGTGAAGCATTTCTCATGCAACTGCGTATCACAGAGGATATCGTCCGATGGCACTCGAAGGATGGGCCGATGCTTAAGAAAAACCTCCAGGCGTCCAGGGACGCCTGGAGGTGGTGATATGTCAGCATTCAGTGTCCCTGGGACACCGGTCTGCTACGGAATGAGTTTGATGTATTCTTTCTTGAAGATATCCCATTTCTTCGCTGCCGGATCGAACTTGGAGTTCACGAAGGCGAACCAGTTGGCATCATCCTGACCGGGGTAATCGGCCTGGTAGTAGAAACCCGGATAGCGGGTTTGGTTGCGGAACTGGATGTGTCGCAGGTGGGCTTCCACCGTCCAGATGCGGTGTTCGATTTCCCATGCCCGCATCAGTTCGTGCAAATCACCGGCGGCCATCTTCGCACAATCCTCACGCATGGTCTGCAGCAGATCCATGACGATTTCGAGGTTCTTGCTGGTCGTCATATAGAACGTTGCCGTTCCGGCGCCGTACTCATGGGTGGCCTTCATCAACCGGTACATCATCCCATTGGGCTTCAAGTAATTGGGGTTGATGTCGTCGGCCGTGGTATAGGCGCAATTATCCAGGTAAGTCCGGACCGGTTTGTAGACCAGGTCCACCAGTTCGGCGGCGGTCTGCTTCAGGGTCGGTTTGAAATCCGCGAAGTCTTTGGCATACCGCACCATCTGCTTGGCGGCAATCCGGCCTTCGGCATGCGAACCCGAGGAGAACTTGTGACCGGAGCAACCCACGCCGTCGCCGGAGGTGAACAACCCTTCGACCGTGGTCATGCGGTTGTAGATTTTGCCGTTACGGGCCTTGATTTTGTATGCTGCCGGGACCCAGTCATAATCCGGGCCGGAGGTCCACAGACCGCAGCAGCCGGAGTG
>DDYQ01000073.1:12281-12617 GCA_002348005.1 Desulfobacteraceae bacterium UBA2230
CCAGGAAGTCTTCCCAAGCTTCGGATTCCAGGTGCTTGAGCTCCTTCTTGTCCATGGTTTTGCCCAACTCGGCCAAAGCGGTGACGGTGTCCATGATGATCGGGCCGCGACCCTCTTTCATCTCAAACAGCATCAAGTGGTTCCGCAGGCAGGTGGGGGTAATGGCGGCCGTTCCGTAAGGCGCGTATTTCTGCAGCTCTTTTTTGGCGGCTTCGCTGGCGGCAAAGTTTTCACCCAGACCATTCAGGGTTTTGGCCTTGAACAGAAGGAACCACGCACCAACCGGGCCGTATCCATCTTTAAAACGGGCTGGCGTGAAACGGTTTTCCATCATGG
>DDYQ01000259.1:0-7501 GCA_002348005.1 Desulfobacteraceae bacterium UBA2230
TCGACCTGGCAGGACGGCAGGACCCATTTGGGGGTGCCCACGGTGTTGGCGATGAGCATGCCCAGGACCACGCCCCAGGCCTCGGCACCGAAACCGTACTGCTTGGATATGGCCTGACCGCCCAGCATGTAGGCCAGGACCGCCACCAGGAAGACCATGGTGAAGCCCTGCGCGAACTCCATCATGTTCTTGCCCATCATGGCGATGCCCACGCCGAAGGCCAGGGCCAGGAAGACGCACAGGCCGATGAGGCCGGGGATCAGGTTGAAGGGCTTGTGCTCGGTCTTCTTCTTGGCGTCGCTGGCGGCCTTGTTGGCGTCGCGCCACTCCTTGATCTTGGCGGAGGCGTCGTCGTTCAGGGCCTTGTCCTGGAACATGGCACCCGCGGCGACCTCCTCGGCGGCGACGGCTGCGGTCAACGCGGCCTCGGCCTTGGCCTTGGCCTCTTCGTACTTGGGCATGGCCTTTTCGTTCTTGGTCTTGGCCTGCTCTTCACTCTGGATCAGGGCATCGAGAGGATTGGACGTCCAGGAACCCGGAGTCTTGGTCCAGTGCGTGGCGAACTTGCCGAAGGGGGTGCTGGTGCCTTTGAGCTTGCCCTTGTCGTCCTGGGCCTTGTACCAAGCCAGGGTCTTGAAGGGTGCCTTGGCCGCCTCGGCGGCCTGGATCTCGTTGGCGGCCGCGATCTTCTCAGCGAACTCGGCCTTGGGTCCGAACGACGTGTACGCCAGTGTGCACACGGCGATGATGATGAAGCCCAGCCAGATGGCCAGATAGTCCTCTTTCTTCCACAAATCCGACCACTGACTTTTTCCGTGATCGACGACTACGTTGCTTTCCTGAGCCATGTTTTTTCTTCCTCCTCGATGATTATGAAGCGTTCTCTCGCCGGTTTATTTGACGCTGCATCCTGAGCAAAAGACCTGCCATAATCATCCGAGGAACAACATTATTATATTCCAGACAGTTAAAAACTGAAACACCGAAATGAATGCAACCTCAAGTTTGCACTGCAAACACAAGTTTACACCACTTGCGCCAAAATCGCAAACCCGCCCCCCTTGCTCCAAAAAAAGAGGCGCGACCGATCCACAGGACCAGTCGCGCCTTTGTCGCAGCCTGAAAATGCCTATTTCTCGATGTCGAGCTCGCGCTTCTTGGAGTAGATGAAACGCACCAACTGGTATTCGAAGGGGCTGCCGGTCTCATAGTAGCGGAATTTGACCTGGTGGCGGGCATCCACAGCCTTGACCCCGTACAGGGCCATGGTCGCCGAACTCCGCGCGGCCCAACCCACTCCGTCCAGGAACATGTCCGCCGGATTGAGATTCATGACCGCGTCCACGGCCAAGCCGCCGGTATCGCGCACGCCCGAAGGCCCGAACACCGGCAGCACGAGGTACGGGCCGGGAGGCACGCCCCAGACGCCGAGCGTCTGCCCGAAATCCTCGTTCTCCTGATGGATGCCGCCATTGCCCAGCACATCGATGAGGCCGCCCAGGCCAATGGTCGTATTGAACACGAAACGGCCAAACGAGACCGAAGCCTTTTTCGGATCGCCTTGCAGGACGGAGTTCACGAAAATCGGAATCTCTTTTAAATTGTTGAAAACATTTGAAATTCCATTCTGGACACTGTCCGGCAGCACTGCCTCGTAGGTTCTGACCACGGGCAGATAGACATAGCGGTCGAGTTGGGCGTTGAAGTGGTACATGTTGCGATTGAACCCTTCCCAGGGGTCATCCACCTGGAAATGGCGTTCCAGGGCGGGATCTTCCGGCAACCCCCTATGAACCGGAGACTGAAAATCCCCGGGCCGATGCTCCCCGGTGGAGGCGCATGCAGTGACGAACAGAAAAACGAGGCAGAACATAAATGTGCGCATGGGGTGTCTCACTTACGAAAAAAATCAAGCATGGCCGCGACGTTGTCCCGATACCGGAGATTACCGCAGTGTCCCCCGGCCGGGTAAAGGGTCAGCCGGCCGGCAAAGGTGCGCTCAAGGAATCTGAAATCATCCGGTGTCAGGATGATGTCGTCGGCATTGGTCATGACCGCGATGTTTTTCGCCTGGAGCAGAAAAGGGGCGATGGATTCAAGGCTGCTGGCCGCCACGGCCCGCTCCCTGGTCATGGCCGGATCGCGGAAAGCCAGAAACGGCATGAGGTACTCATCCACATAATCCTCGAAACTCACGCCGACGGCGGCGTCCAGATACGGGGACAGGGATTCGTTCTTTTCCACGCGGTGCCCTCTGGGGGCGATATAGCCCGCGCCAGTGCAGACATCACTGGTGAAGACCATGGAGGCCAGGGACACGCGGAAGGCCACGCCGATCAGAATCTTGAGCTCTTTTTCCGTAATGGAGCGGCTGCCGTGCAGGGCGAACAGGAACTCGTCGCCGAAATTGACTTCACTGCTGCTCCGGTATGCTTCCGACAAGTCGGAGACCAGGGACGCCACCACCCTGCTCGCCTCGCCCCGGTCGGCCACGTTGTCCGAAAGCAGCCGGTCCAGGATGGTGGCCGAGGTCAAGAGGCTCACCGCCGGATTGAGCAGCATCACCTTGTCGAAGCCGAAACGATTCTCGCGCGTGTCCAGCTCCGCCAGAAACGCGGATTGCGTGCCGCCAAGGCTGTAGCCGGTCAGGTTGTAGGAGGAAATCCTGTCGCGGCCAATCTGGTTTACGATGGCGTCCATGCCTTGGTACAGGTCGGCCACGTCCTGGGGAATGAAGCCCGGAACCTGGGTCGTGGACGCGCTGACCACGAAATTGGGGTAGGTCGGAGAAGACAGACTGACCACATGGAACCCGGCCCGATGAAAGACCGCCTGCAAAAAACGACAGGTGGCCGAGTCATACGAAGAGCCTGTGCCGGCGATGATGAAAAGCAGGGGCGCGACCTTGCGCTGCAGGGCCAGAGAGTATTGCAGGGTGTCGTCGTACCAGAGAATCTCGGGCACGGGACGCTCATGCAGCAGAAGTTCGCCAGCGCGCACCGCCCCCAGATCCCTCAAGGGGTTGAGGTCGCGAAGCCCGGCAGGGCGAATGGACTCCAGCGAAAACTGGTCCCTGGGCAGGGTGCCGAGCACAGTGGCCTCGTAGGGATTCTTGAACGGATATTCGTAAGCCCCGGCAGGCAGGAACCCGGCCAGCACAAACAGGCTTGTCAACAAAAATCGGAGCATGCGCCATCCTCCATGATGTGTATCATGGTCAACTATCCAGTTGAAGTTGCGAGCGCAAGGTTTGCTTCTGAAATGAAAAGAGCGCCCGCAGGCGCCCTTTCACGAAATGCGGGATACGCTCAGCGCTCGTCGAAATAGAGCTTATGCTTGATATTCACACCTTTGGCGATGAACACCACGGATTCGGCGATGTTGGTGGCCAGATCCCCGATACGTTCCAGACGGCGGATGAGGATGATGGTGTGCACGGCACGCTCGATGGCCGGAGTCTCGTGGATCATGTACTCGATGACTTCGCGCATGTTCTTGTGGTTCAGGACATCGACCTCGCTGTCCAGATTGCAGACCTGCAGCGCCTCCTCCTCGTTGCCGGAGGAAAATGCCTGGGCCGCATGGCGCAGCATGGCCAGGGCCTTGCCCCCCATTTCGCGGACGTTCTCGTGAAAGGGCAGGGGCGGACGGGAACTGAGCATGATGGAGCGTTCGGCGATGTTCACCGCTTCATCGGCGATCCGTTCCAGATCCACGCTGATGCGCATGCAGCCCAGGATGAAACGCAGGTCCCCGGCCACCGGCTGCTCAAGAGCCAAGAGCTTCAAGGCGAGCTCGTCTATCTCGACCTCAAGCCGGTTGACGTCCACGTCCCCGTCCTGAACTTCTTCGGCCAGATATAGGTCCTTGTTCACATAGGCCTGGATGGCCTTGCTGACCGCTTCCTCGGTCAAGGCCACCATTTTCAGGACCTTGAGCTTCAAGGTTTCGATTTCTTCGTGCAGATGCGTATACATGTTTCACTTCCTTTCAAAATGTTGCGGACCGGTCATGAGAATCACAGGATCAGCCGAAGCGGCCGGTGATGTAATCCTCGGTCTGCTTGTTCTCCGGTCTCGTGAACAGCTTATCCGTGGGACCGACCTCGATGAGGCGTCCCATGTAGAAAAAGGCGGTCCGATCGGAGACGCGGGCGGCCTGCTGCATGGAGTGGGTCACGATGCAGATGGAGTACTGGGCCCGCAGTTCGAAGATCAGATCCTCGATCACCGAGGTGGCGATCGGGTCCAGAGCGGAGCACGGCTCGTCCATGAGAATGATTTCGGGATTGACGGCGATCGTCCGCGCAATGCACAGCCGCTGCTGCTGACCTCCGGAAAGCCCGGTCCCGGGCTGATTCAGACGGTCCTTGACCTCCTCCCACAGCCCGGCCTTCTTCAGCGACGTTTCGACGATCCCGTCCAACTCGGATTTGGAGCGGCTCAGGCCGTGGATGCGGGGCCCATAGGCGATATTTTCATAAATCGACTTGGGAAAAGGATTGGGTTTCTGAAAGACCATCCCGACCTGGGCGCGCAGGGGTACCGCATCCACCCCCTTTGCGTAGATATTGATGCCATCCAGCACGATCTCTCCGGTCACGCGGCACCCTTCGATGGTGTCGTTCATCCGGTTCAGACAGCGGATAAATGTGGATTTCCCGCAGCCGGAGGGGCCGATCATGGCCAGAACCTCGTTGCGGCCGATGTCGATGGAGACATTGCGGATGGCAATTTTATCGCCGTAGAACACATTCACGTTGCGGCAGATCATGCGCGGGTTGTCGACCGTCACGGTGCCGACGGTTTCGCGGCTGTCGCGGCTGACTTTCGCCCCGGCAGCGGGCCAGGGTCTTCGCTCGCTCGCGGTGCCCGCCCGGACCGTCGGACCCGCGGGTAGAAGATAATTCATTGGACACATCCTGACTTTCGATGCCCCGTGAAAAGCGGCCGCTCCTTTTGTGACGCCGTCAAGGATCGGGCTTTTCACGAGAGCATCGACCTGTTGGATACCATCAGGGGCGGCATTTTTCCGCCCCCCGCCGACTCGCACTATTGCACCTGTTTCATAATCTGCAGGGACTTCACGCTGGCGGCCACCTGCCTGCGCTCCGCTTCAGGCAATGGGATCAGCCCCTTTTCGCTCAGGTACCCATCCTCGCCCCACGCCTTCTCGCTGGTGAACTCATCCAGGAACGCGCTGATTCCGGGGACCACGCCGACATGCGCTTTTTTCACATAGACGTAAAGCGGTCGTGACAAAGGGTAAGTGCCGTCGGCGATATTTTCGAAGCTGGGTGGATTGCCCGCCACTTGCGCGCCTTTGAGCTTGTCGGTGTTCTGGTCCAGATAGCTGAAGCCGAATATCCCCAGACTGTTCGGGTTGGCGAGCAGTTTTTGAACGATCAGATTGTCGTTCTCGCCGGCTTCGACATAGGCGCCGTCTTCGCGGATCGACGAAAATACCGCTTTGAATTTTCCGGCGTCCGCCTTGGAGAGCGTTTTCAAACTTTCGAAATCGAGCGCCCCCGGCTCCATGGCCAGTTCAAGGAAGGCGTCACGGGTGCCGGAGGTCGGCGGCGGTCCCAGGACCTCGATCTTAAAATCGGGAAGTGCGGCATTGATTTCTTTCCAGTTCCGGTAGGGGTTGGAAATCAGCTGGCCGCCGCCCCGGGGGTCCGGAACCTCCCGGGCCAGGGCGAGAAAAATCTCCCGGGTGGTCAGCGTGAATTCCGGCGCGCTTCGGGCGTTGGCCAGTACGATCCCGTCGTAGCCGATCTTGACTTCCACGATTTCGGTGACCCCGTTCCGGGTGCAGGCGTCGAATTCGGAGGCCTTTATGGCCCGCGACGCGTTGGTGATGTCGGGATGCTGAACCCCGATACCGCTGCAGAACAGCTTGAATCCGCCGCCGGTGCCGGTGGACTCGACTTTGGGCGTCTTGAGGTCGCCGCTTTTCCCGAATCTTTCCGCCACCAGCGCGGTGAAGGGGTACACGGTCGAGGACCCGACGATGCTGATCGAATCCCGCTGCTGCGCCTGAACGCCTCCCGCCGCCAGCAGAACGGCGGCGGCCACTGAAAAGATTACTGCCTTTCGCATTTAATTCCTCCTCGGTTAATCGGTTTCATTGATATGTTGGTTTCCCCGAAACGCCGGCTACCACCGGCGTTCGAATTTTTTGCGCAGGATGATGGCCCCGGCATTCATCACCATCAGAAAGGCCAGGAGGACCATGATCGCGGCCGAGGTGCGCTCCACAAAGGCGCGCTCCGGGCTGTCCGACCACAGGAAAATCTGGACCGGCAGAACGGTTGCCGGATCGCTGAATCCCCGGGGGATGTCGACGATGAACGCCACCATGCCGATCATCAACAGCGGCGCACTCTCCCCCAGCGCGCGGGCCATCCCGATGATGGTACCCGTCAGCATGCCCGGCAGGGCCAGCGGCAGAACGTGGTGCACGACCACCTGCATTCTGGAGGCCCCGACCCCCAGCGCCGCTTCGCGGATGGAGGGCGGCACGGATTTCAGCGCCGATCGTCCGGCGATGATGATGGTGGGCAGCGTCATGAGGCTGAGCACCAGGCCGCCGACAAGCGGCGCGGAACGCGGCAGGCCGAAAAAATTCAGGAAAACGGCAAGCCCCAGCAGGCCGAAAACGATCGACGGCACCGCGGCCAGGTTGTTGATGTTNNGATGATGTCGGTCCAGCGGTTCTTTCTGGCGAACTCCTCGAGGTACACCGCAGCCGCCGTACCGATCGGAAAGGCCAGCGCCAGCGTCACCAGCAGGGTGAGGAAAGACCCCATGGCCGCACCCCGTATTCCGGCCAGTTCGGGTTCGCGCGAATCCCCCGAGGTCAAAAATGCCGTGTTGAACCTGCTTTCGATGCGCCCCTCGGCCGCCAGTGCGTCGAGCCAGCGGATCTGCCGGTCCGAAACGCGCCGCTCCGCCTCCGGCACTTCGCGGCGCAACACCCCCTTGAGCAGCATGTCCATGTCGTCGTCGAGCTGAACCCGGATCGAAACGGTCCGGCCGAATAGGGCCGGGTCATTCAGGATCCGGTCGCGCAGGCGGTATGCGGCCCCCGAACTGATCAGGGCGCCGAGTTCTCTGCGCTCCAGGCGGCTTTGGGCCTCGGGAAAACGCTTCTGCAGCGCACCGCGGATCAGTGCGGCGTAGTCGGCATTGATCAGGGTATCCTGTTTCAGCACTTCGGGATCGAAGAACACGTCCAGCATCGCCTCATGCTGCCGGAAGGCCGGGTAGCCTTTGGCCACGATGCTGCCGATCAGCACGCCGACGAACAGCAGGCTCATGGCGATGGCTGCCAGGCCGTACATGCGGAAGCGCCGCTCCGCCCGGCGGCGCCGTCTCAGGCCGCGCTTGACGATGTCGATCGTGCGGAGGGTCTCAACCGCATCTCCGTCCGCAGCCGGAGCGTTCCTGTTTTCAGGGTCGGGTCTACTCATATTGCTCCCGGTATTTGCGCACCACGT
>DDYQ01000259.1:7509-15101 GCA_002348005.1 Desulfobacteraceae bacterium UBA2230
GCCATGACCACGATCATGGTCTCGCCGATGGCGCGCGATACGGCCAGCAGCACGCCGCCGACGATCCCCGGCAGGGCCGCGGGCAGAACCACCTGCCGGATCGTCTCCGAATGCGTGGCGCCCAGGCTGTACGCCCCGTCGCGCAGGGACTGCGGCACGGCATTGATGAAGTCGTCGGAGAGCGAGGAGACGAAGGGGATGATCATGATGCCCATGACCACACCGGCAGCCAGGGCGCTTTCCGATGCCACGTTGAGCCCGAGCCGGCTCCCCATGTCGCGGACCCAGGGCGCCACCGTGAGGGCCGCAAAGAACCCGTAGACCACCGTGGGAATTCCGGCCAGCACCTCGATCAAAGGCTTGGCTACCGTCCGGAAGCGCTTGCCGGCGTATTCCGAAAGGTAGACTGCCGACATCAGGCCCAGCGGGACCGCCACGGCCATGGCGATGGCGGAGATCAAGGCCGTTCCGGCAAAAACGGGCACCGCCCCGAAAGCGCCCGAGGAACCCACCTGATCCTCCCGGATGGCCATCTGGGGACTCCATTGCAAGCCGAAGATAAATTCGGTCACCGGCACCGTGCTGAAAAAGCGAAGGGCCTCATACATCACCGAAAGAACGATTCCGATGGTCGTGAAAATCGCGATGGTCGAGCATACGGCCAGCAGAACGGTCAGAATGGCTTCGACCTGATTGCGGGCCCTCAGGGAGGGTCCGATCCGGGCGCGCACCAGCAACCCTGCGGACAGCACGCCGGTGATCAGGAGCACCGCCTGCGCCGCGCGGCTCGTGCTGCGCAGCGAGTGGTAGCGGCTTGCGGCGCGTGCAATCGCCGGGTCGCTAGCCGGCGAAACCAGGGCGCCGCTTTCAAGGTTGCGGATTTCGTTGATCACCAGACTGAGCCGCTGCGGCGGCTGATTGCGCATGGATTCCGGAAGTTCGCGAATCACCAGCCGTATGACGATTTGTGGTTCGAACGCCAGCCACGCCAGAAAGAGCAGCAGCGCCGGCAGGGCGCACCAGAGCAGGGCCAGCAGGCCGTGATAGTGTGGCCTGGAGTGCAGTTTCAACGAGCGCCCCGCCAGGGCGAACGCCCGGCGCCGGGCGATGTAGAACGCGCCGCTGGAAAGGATCAGCAAAATCGTCAAAAGCAGAAAGGGGGACATCCTGACACTCTCCTGTCGTGTGCTTGCGCAACGTACGGGCGGATTGTTAGGATGGCATTAGGGGTCCACTAAGATTCGGTTAATCCGCGCCCTCTGCGGGCAGACCGCCCAAGGCGCCGGCCCGAAAGCGAGGGATCTAACCGTATTCTAACCGTGCGCTCACACAGGCCTAAAGTGCCTGCGGAACAGTACGCAGGCACAGGCTTTTTTCTTCTGAAAGGGATTGCGATGACCAAACATTTCCGCAGGGAGCTGGAAAGCATCAAGAAGCGGATCCTGATTCTAGGATCGCTGGTGGAAGACCGGGTGCGCATGGCGAGCGGCGCCATCGAGGCGATGAATGCCGAGACGGCCGCGGCCATCATCCGTTCGGACTACGAGATCGACCAGCTGGAAGTCGAACTGGAAGAGGAGTGCCTCAAGGTCCTGGCGCTGCACCAGCCGGTCGCCGTCGACCTGCGCTTCATCATCGCGGTGATCAAGATCAACAACGAACTGGAACGCATCGGCGATCAGGCCGTCAACATCGCGCAGCGCATCGAAGTGATTGCGAAACGTCCCCGCCCCCCTTTCAGCTTCGACTACTCGGTGATGTGCGAAAAAGCCATCCGGATGCTGAAGATGAGCCTGGACGCACTGGTCAACCTGGATGTGGATCTGGCCTACAAGGTGATCATGCTGGATGACGAGGTGGACCAGATGAAGAAGGAGGCCTACGACAAGATGAAGCAGGCCGTAAAGGAACTGCCCGAACGGGTCGGGTACTACATCAATCTGCTGCTGATCTCGCGCCACCTGGAACGGCTGGCGGATCACTGCACCAACATCGCCGAAGAGGTCATCTACCTGGTGGAAGGTGAGATTTTCCGCCATGCCAAGTACTGAAAAAGCCGGCGACATTGAGGACGCTTTTTTTGCTGCGGGCTGCGCGTCCGGCGGAGACGGCATTGTTTTCAGCACGCTGTACGCAGCGTCTGGCATCGACCGAATAGAGCAGCGCGCCGTACAGCATCATCGTTCCGCCGGCCATCTCCATGAACTCCTCCAGGCAGACTTCGATAACGTGGAGCACCGAGCCCTTGGTAAGGAACTGGTAGCCGATAACCTCGAGCACGACTGCGCCGCCGATGAAAATGGCCATGCCGAGCGCGATGGATCGGAACGCCAGCGGCAGGTAGCGCGCCGCTCGAACGAGCTGCCCCCAGCAGGCGGCGATCAGCAGCAGACCGAGTGCGCCGTAAACGAAGACCCAGACGCCGTGATCCCCCCTGAAGCTCGGCGCCCAATCCACCTGGGTGGCGACTTTGGTGATGGTCTCGTGGAAGTAGAGCGCTTCATCGGCCGACAGAAAGATGAATCCGAGGCTGAGCAGCACCAGAAACCAGCGGGAGGGTTCCAGCTCCGATCTGCGCTGGGACGCGTGCAGGGCGAAGAGCAGGCCGATTATCGCCAGCTGCGTGCTGGACAGCCATTGGGCGATGTTGGCATCGTCGCTGTTCAAATCGAACAGGCGCCGGATGGTCCAGATCTGAGGGTCTATGGCGGATTCAAGCACGTAGGCCAATACGAGCAGAAGCTCAATGCCGATCATACCGAGAATCCAGCGCCTCAGACTGCCGTACGACAATTCCAGAGTGATCCCCATTTCGAATCCTTTCTGTGTCCGGCCTCTCTCCCGTTTGAGGCGCTTGATGGTTCGACTGTTTCACCCCCTGGACGCCGGATGCCGTGAGCGGTTGCCGGGCTGTCGCCTGGAGGATCATTCTGCAGAGGGCAGAAGCGTCTGAACGGCTGATATGAATGCTGCGGCAAGCACGATCATCCCGTTCCGGTGGAAAGAACGGGGGCTGGGATCGATGCGCAAGCGTTTTTCCGGGAGCCGAATTGGGTCTGGAAGAATAATGGCCGTAATGTAAACACGATTGATCGGCGCTCAACAAAAAAAGGCGGGCCGGCTGAAATTTCGGACGGCCCGTCTTTTGTCGGGACAGCGCTCAGCCGGCGTTTTGGATTTCAGCCAGAACCGCGTCCGTAAATTCAGCGGTCCCCGCCGACCCGCCCAGGTCGCGGGTGAGCACACCCCTGCCGGTCACCGCCTCGATGGCACGCAGCAGCGCGCTGCCGGCCTCTTGCTCGCCCAGGAAATCGAGCATCATCTGTACCGACCAGAGGGTTCCGACGGGATTGGCGATGCCCTTGCCGGCGATATCCGGCGCGGAGCCGTGAACCGGCTCGAACATGGAGGGATAGACTTTCTCCACATTGAGATTCGCCGAAGGCGCGATGCCGATGCCGCCCGCGATGGCCGGTCCGAGATCGGAGAGGATGTCGCCGAACAGATTGCTGCCGACCACCACGTCGAACCAGTCGGGATGCAGCACGAAGTGGGCGGTCAGAATGTCGATATGGAACTGATCCCGCCGGATGTCGGGATATTCGGCGCCCAGGGTCTGGAAGCGTTCATCCCAGAACGGCATGGTGAACCGGATGCCGTTCGACTTGGTCGCCGAGGTCACATGCTGTTTCGGCCGGCTGCGGGCATACTCGAACGCGAAGCGCAGGATGCGGTCGACCCCGGTCCTGGAAAAGATCGTCTCCTGGACCACCACCTCGCGGTCCGAACCTGAAAAGAGCCGTCCGCCGATTTCGGAATACTCGCCTTCCGTGTTTTCGCGCACGATCACGAAATCGATATCTTCGCTTTTCCGGTCGGCCAGCGGGGTTCGGATTCCCGGCAGCAGACGCACCGGCCGGAGGTTGACGTACTGGTCGAAGGTCCGGCGGATGGGCAGCAGCAAACCCCACAAAGAGACATGGTCCGGCACTTTGGGATGGCCCACCGCACCCAGCAGGATCGCGTCGAACCCCCTGAGCCGCTCCAGGGCATCCGGCGGCATCATGACACCCTGCTCGAGAAAGTACTGACATGAAAATGGAAATGTTTCAAAGGTCAGGTCGAACCCGAATTTGAGGGCCAGCGCTTCGAGGCTCCGCACCCCTTCCGGAACCACTTCCCTGCCGATCCCGTCACCGGGGATCAAGGCGATCCGATACATCATGGCTGTCTCCCGTCGAGGTTAATCGTGAAGGCCGGTCGAAACGGCAGCGCACTATAAAGCGTCAGGTCAGGTGTAACGCAACGGCCGGTTTCCTGCGCTCAGCGTTCATCTTTCGACGCCGCGGTCTGCCATCCTCCACCCAGGGCTTTGTACAGCCTCACCAGATGAGAGGTCAGAGCGCCGTATCCGACGGCCAGATCGTCCTGCAGCGCCTGCAGCGAACGCTGCGCCTCCAGCACGTCGCTGAACGGGACCAGTCCGGCCCGATATTGATCGTCGGCCACCTCGTAGGCCTTCCGGGCGGCGTCTGCGGCGGCGGACAACGATTCCAGCCGCATCTGCTCCTGGGCGAAGGCGGTGAGTGCGTTTTCCACTTCGGCCAGGGCATTCAGCACGGTGGCCTGATAGGCGACCAGCGCCTGTTCCTGGAGTGCCGACTGCGCCTGGATGTTGTTGCGGATGGCGCCGGCATCGAAGATGCGCCAGGAGAGCGAGGGGCCGAAATGATAGAAACGATCGGCCCAGTCGAACAGATCGCCGCTGCCGATCGATTCCATTCCAATGCTGCCCAACAGGCGCAGCCGGGGATAGAGATCGGCCGTGGCCACGCCGATCCGGGCGGTCTGGGCGGCCAGGTAACGCTCGGCACGCCGGATGTCGGGTCGCTGGCGCAGGGTCTCGGCCGGTATCCCCACCACCACCTCGGCCGGCGGGGTGGGAATCGCCCGCGGGTCGCCCAGCGCGGCGGCGAAGGCGCCCGGTTGTTGTCCGAGCAGCACGGCCAGCCGGTTTCGGGCGGCCGTCCGTCCGGTTTGCAGCAGGGGCAGCAGGGCGCGGGTGTTTTCGAGGCTGTACAGCGACTGCTGCACGGCCAGTTCGCTGATCATCCCGGCCTCGAAGCGGGATTGGTTCAAGGCGTAGGATTCTTCCTGAAGGGCGATGTTCTTGCGGGCCACGGCGACACGCACTTCGAAAGTGCGCATTTCCACGTAATTCAGGGCCACCTCGGCCGCCAGGCTCACCATCACGTCGCGCAGATTCTCTTCGGTGGCTTCGAGCACGGCCTGGGCCGCCTCCACCGAGCGGCGCACCCCTCCGAACAGGTCGATCTCCCAGCCGGCATCGAAAGCGGCCGAATAGAGTTCTCCCTCGCGCGCCAGGCCGGTATCGGCGCTGTTGCGGAACGTGACGGCCGAAGCGCCGGCATCCAGCGTCGGGAAGTAATCCGCGCGGCGGATGCCCCGCAGGGCCCGGGCCTCACGTACGCGGGCCAGGGCGCCCTGCAGATCCAGATTGCCCCGCAGCGCCTGCTCGACCAGCGCGTCGAGGGTTTCGTCCTCCAGCGTGGCCCACCAGTTCCCCAGCACCTGGGGATCGTACGGTCCGCTGCGCAGCCCGCCCGAGAACTCGCTGTGCCACTGCGCCGGCGCATCGGGCGCCGCCCGTGTATAATCCGGACCCACGGAACAGCCGGCCAGCATCGTCGCCAGGCCGAGCAGGCAACACACCACGGCAGCCGTTCTGCACGGCAACCGTCTGAACCCCAACGCGCATCCCATGGTCCCTTTACTCCGTTCCCGAATGCGTATCCGCCTGCCTGCGACGCGCCCTCCAGGCGCTGCCCTTTTCCCGCAGCATCTGGACGGTGTAGTAAAGCGGCGGTACCAGAAAAATCCCCAGGACGGTCGCGGCCAGCATGCCGCTGAAAACCGTGGTGCCGATGGCGCGGCGGCTGCCGGCCCCGGCGCCCGTGGCGATCACCATGGGGGCCACCCCCAGGATGAAGGTGAAGGCGGTCATCAACACCGGGCGGAATCTGATCTTGGCCCCTTCCACCGCGGCCTTGTCCACCGAAAGCCCCTGCTCCCGGCGATCCTTGGCGAACTCCACGATCAAAATGGCATTCTTGGCGGCCAGCCCCACCAGCAGCACCAGGCCGATCTGGGCATAGATGCTGAGGCTCATCCCGGTCACCCACAATCCGGCCAGAGCGCCCAGGCTGGCCACGGGGATCGACAGCACGATGGCCAGCGGTATGTTCCAGCTTTCGTATTTGCCCACCAGAAAGAGATAGCCGAACAGCAGCGCCAGGGTGAAAAGGATCACCACCTGACCGCCCGCCTGGCGTTCCTGAAAAGACATGGAGGACCACTCGAAGGCGTAGCCGGGCGGCAGCGTCCTGACCGCCACCGACTCCATGGCCGCCATGGCCTGGCCCGAGCTGAACCCGGGGGCGGCGTTGCCGTTGACTTGAATGTTGGTGGTCTGGTTGTAGCGGTAGACGATCTGGGGCGCCAGCATATTGGACAGGCGGACCAGGCTCTGCAGGGGCACCATGCGGCCGTCGTCGCTGCGCACGTACAGGCGTTGAATGTCCCCGGCGGTTTGGCGGTACGGCGCCTCGGCCTGCACTTTCACCTGGTACACGCGGCCGAAGAGATTGAAGTCGTTGACGTAGCCCGAACCGAGCTGCTGCTGCAGGGTGCTGAAGACCCGGCTGACCGGTACCTTGAGCGCCTCGGCACGCGTGCGGTCGAGTTCCACGAAGATCTGCGGTGTATCGGCCGTGTAGGTGCTGAAAACACCCATCAGCGCCGGATCCTGATTGGCGGCGGCCAGCAGGGCGCGCATCACGGCGGCGATTTGGGAGGGTGGCTGATCGTCGAGCGCCTGCAGGCGGAAATCGAAGCCCCCCGTGGTTCCCAGGCCCTGAATGGGCGGCGGGGCGAAGGCGAAGATATTGGCCGTCGTGATGGACGCCAGGCGCCGCTGGACCTGGCCGACGATCGACTCCAGCTGCAGTTCGGGCCGCTTGCGCTCATCCCAGGGCTTCAAGACCCCGATGCCGAACCCCACGTTCTCGGCCACGCCGCTGAGCAGGCTGAACCCGCCGACGCCCAGCACATCCCCGATTCCCTCGACATCCTGGATCGCGGCCGTGATCTCCTGCATCACCGCGTTGGTGCGCTCGAGCGCCGCGCCTTCGGGCAGCTGCACGTTGAGGAAAAAAGAGCCTTGGTCTTCCTGCGGCAAAAAGCTGGTGGGCCGCAGGTTGAACATCACGTAAGCGCCGGCGAGCACGGCGGCGAAAAGCAGCAGCGCCACGGCGATGCGGCGGATCAGCCAGGCCGTGCCGATCACGTATACATTGCGTGACCCTGACAGCGCCTTGTTGAACCAGGCCAGCGGCCCGCGGCGCACTACCCTGGGCCGTTTGAGCAGCACCGCGCACAGGGCCGGACTGAGCGTAAGGGCATTGAGCGCCGAGATCACCACGGCGGAGCAGATCGTCACGGCGAACTGCCGGTAAAGCTGACCCGTGATGCCCGGCATGAAGGCCACCGGCACGAACACCGCCAGCAGCACC
>DDYQ01000198.1 GCA_002348005.1 Desulfobacteraceae bacterium UBA2230
GCGCCGGCAAGCTCACCGAACGCGAGAAAGCATTGATCGCCCTGACGGTCGCCACCGTGCGCCATTGTCCCTACTGCATCGATGCCTACACCAACAAGTGCCTTTCGCTCGGCGTCAGCAGCGACGAGATGATGGAGGCGGTACACGTGGGCGCCGCCATGGTGGCCGGCGACACTCTGGCCCACGCCACACAGATGCGCAAGATCATTCGGAAAAAGGAGATGTGATGTGGATGCCTTCGTCGAACGCTTGAACGATTGCGGGGTCTACCCCCTGCGGGCCGCCGGTATCGAAATTCTGCAGATGAACATTACGCGCCGGTGCAATCAGACCTGCAAGCACTGCCATGTGCAAGCCGGCCCCGACCGCACGGAGATGATGAGCCGGGCGATCATGACCCACTGCATCGAAGCCGCCGGTCGCAAAGAGATCAGCACAATCGATATCACCGGCGGCGCGCCGGAAATGCACCCAGATCTCGAATGGCTGCTGGGCGAACTCTCCGCTTTAAAAAAGCGCTTGATCATACGCAGCAACCTGGTGGTGATGCGTGATCCGGCCTATCGCCATTACCTGGATTTGTTTGCGGCCCATCGTATCGAATTGGTCGGATCGCTGCCCGACTACCACGCCGAAAGATCCGACCGCCAGCGCGGGGCCGGCACCTTCGAGGGGACGATCGAGGTGATTCGCGAACTGAATCAAAGATCATATGGTTTGCCCGGCAGCGGCCTGGTGCTGCACCTGGTGCACAATCCAGTCGGGGCTTATCTGCCGGGACCCCAGGCGGCACTTGAGACGGAGTATCGTCGCGTTCTGCACAACCGGCACGGCCTGCATTTCAACACACTGTTTTGCCTGGTCAACAATCCCATCGGCCGCTACGCTGACTATTTGAAACGCAGCGGCAACTGGTCCGATTACATCCACCTGCTGCAGTGCGCGTTCAACCGTAAGACCGTCAGCAGCGTCATGTGCCGGACCACGCTTTCGGTTGGTTGGGACGGGCGTCTGTACGACTGCGATTTCAACCAGATGCTGAATTTGACGGTAAACAGCGGCGCCCCCGATCACATCGAAAATTTTGATTATGACCGGCTGGCCGGACGCGAAATCGTCGTGCGCAGCCATTGCTTCGCATGCACCGCCGGGGCGGGGTCTTCCTGCCAGGGAGCGCTGGCCGAATAATATTCGGCCAGGTGGATGCAAAAAATCCCCATCAACTGAATCAAAAAAGGAGAACGACATCATGGCTCGATTGAGCGATATCAAATACGAGAACGCGGATAAGGACATCCAAAAATCCTTCGATGGGCTCAAATCCAAGTTTGGCAAGGTCTTGAACATCTTCAGGGGCATGGCCAACAGTCCGGTAACACTGAATGCCTATTTGAAGCTGGATGGATTGATCGCCGGCGGCAGTTTCTCGCCGGTGGAACAAGATATTGTGAGGCTCACCGTCAGCCAGCACAACGGCTGCAGCTATTGTCTGGCCGCGCATACGGCCGGTCTTATGGCCAAGAAGGTGAGCAAAGAGGAAATCCTGCAAATCCGCAGGGGAAAACCCACCGATCCCAAGCACGCCGCGTTGATCGCGTTCACGTTGAAAATAATTGAACTGAAAGGCTTCGTGAGCGACGGGGATCTGGAGGATTTCAAACGCGCCGGCTTCACCAATGTCCATGCAGCGGAAATCAACGTCATCATCGCTCAAAAAACGCTATCCAACTACTTCAACCATATCAACGATACGGATCTGGATCTGCCCGCGGCGCCGCCGCTTTGAGCATTGTCCCGGCATGGGGGATGAATATTCTGGGGATTCATGCATTCCAACGAGTGTATAATCCCCACCGTCATTACGAAAGGAGAGAGGAATGAAAGTATTTCATACGCTATTGGCCTTTGCCCTTTTCGCCACGGTATCGGCAGGGGCCGCCTCGGACGGTTTAGTAAAGGTGAAAAGCCCCCGCAGCGTCAAAGAGACGATGAGTCGGCTGGAAGAAATCGTCAAACAGCGGGAGTTGAACGTATTTGCACGCATCGACCACGCGGCCGGCGCCGCGAAGGTCGGCAAATCCCTGCGACCCACAGAATTGCTGATCTTCGGCAATCCCCAGGGCGGTACGCCTCTGATGGAGTGCGGTCAGACCGCCGGTATCGACCTGCCGCTCAAAGCACTGGTGTGGGAAGATGCCTCCCGGCAGGTCTGGCTTGGCTACAACGATCCCGCTTATCTTGCGCAGCGGCATGGGATCGCAAATTGTCCGGCCATTGAAAATTTGAGCAAAGCGCTTTCCGGAATTATCGAGGCAGCTGTTGCAAAATAAAGCGAATGCTGAGTGATTTTGACGGGGCGGAAAGAAGTGAAGGGAGGAGCCTCCTTCTCCCTTGGTCCGGCTTGGTTCACCGTTTTTTATCCGAGTTCAGCCGTCAGCGCGCCGATCATGTTTTTCATATTCATGGGGTCTCCGTCAGGGTGCTCGACAACCATCAGCATCTGCCAGGAACCAGGCGACTCTTTCAAGGGTGCGGAGTAGGTGCCCTGGCCTTTGGGATCGGTTTTGAACATGTATGGGGGCTGGCCCGCTCCCGTCTCTATCTGAGATATGGCGCCATTCGCTGGGCTAGACGCACCACGTATGAAAGCCTCAGGAGATAGCAACCTGAGGCTTTTAAATTTTGGGAGCGGGCAAGACTGCCAAATATCTATAAACGCACTCTATCCTGCTGGTTTATTAAAGGCGGGAATAGAGGAATTGATACTCACTCGATCATTTCACATCCACTTAATCTGATCCTTATAAAACCCGAGCTGAGTGCGAGATTTCAAGGATGTTGCCGGTCAACTCATTTGAATCAGCTTGCCCGAGGAACGCCTTGACACTGGTGGGAATAAGGAAGGAACAAAATCGTGCGTCTTCTGCAGTGCTTGACGGCCTTCCACATTGTAATACCTTCCCAAAAAGGGGGTGATACTCATGAAAAAAGTAAGCCCGCTCTTCATCCTTCTCGTTTTGCTGGGGGTGTGCGTGCCGGCTTTGGCAAGCGTACCCTATACGGGCGATGAATACGTTATGCTGAATGCTCAGGATCTGAAGTGGAACCCTGTTCAATCGATGGCCCCAGGAGCCGAAATCGCCGTCATAGAGGGCAATCTGTCTCAGGCGGGGCCGTTTACGATTCGGCTGAAACTGCCTGCCAATTATGAGCTTGCGCCTCATACACATCCCGCAGATGAGCGTGTGACAGTTCTCTCTGGCCGGTTGCATTTTGCCCAGGCAAGCAAGTTCGAGCGCGGCAAAACAACCGCTTTAAACCCGGGCGATATGGCTTTGATACCGCAAGGTGAACCCATGTTCGGCTACACCGAGGAAGAGACGATCATTCAACTCCATGGCACCGGACCCTGGGGGATTCATTATAAGAATCCCAAAGACGATCCGCGCAAGTAAGGAGCCTGTCTCCCCGAGTGCGGTTAAAAGATGGTGTTCAAGCCGGTCTTGTTTTTGGCCGGCTTTCTTCTTGTCCTCATCCAGAGCTTCCCTTCAGGGATGGTTCCGGGTCACCGTCTGACCTGTTCGGCCTGGACCTCACTAGGTGCCCCCACCCGACCCCAGGCGTGCCACTGGATAGATTAAGGCGATGGTTGAGATGTGTCGGAGGCTCAAAGCGCGG
>DDYQ01000003.1:0-1777 GCA_002348005.1 Desulfobacteraceae bacterium UBA2230
AGATCGTTGTGGCAATGCACGCTCAGCACCGCCCGCTCGATGTTCGGAGTGTGTTCCCGAACGTATCGGACCAGTTCGGCGAATTCGTTGGGGATGGCATAACCGACTGTATCGGGCAGGTTGACCGTGGTGGCACCCGCCTCGATGGCCGCCCCGAAAACGCGGCACAGAAAATCGCGGTCGCTGCGCGAGCCGTCCTCCGCCGAAAATTCGACGTTGTCGGTGAGTGATTTGGAATAGCGCACGGCTTCAATCGCAGCCGACACCACCTGGTCGCGGCTCATCTTCAGCTTATACTCCATGTGGATGTCCGATGTGGCGATGAAGGTATGAATGCGCGGCTTGGCGGCGCCGCGCACGGCGGTCCAGGCACGGTCGATGTCGGTGCGGTTGGCGCGTGCCAGGGCGGCCACTTCGGTGTTTCGCAGGCGGGCGGCGATTTGGGATACCGCCTCGAAATCGCCCTCCGATGCTGCCGGGAAACCGGCTTCAAGCACATCTACACCCAGTTTTTCCAGCTGGATGGCCAATCGCAGTTTTTCCGCGGTGTTCATGCTGGCGCCCGGAGACTGTTCTCCGTCGCGCAGAGTGGTATCGAAAATTTTGACGATTTCAGTCATTTTCTTTTCCTCGCTTGGTTGATCGCTATCGATGACATTATCGATGACATTTCACTCCTCAAGGGTCTCGATCAACCGAGCATGGGCCGCAGGATGAAGGTATTCTCTCCTGCGGCGTATCCACCGACCTTTCGCATAAATTCTCCTATGATGGTTGATAAACGAGGATGTTTAAAAACGCGTATTACCTTCAAGTTCAAGGTAGAATGGCGGTCTCTTCTTCACTGTAGACCCGTAACGGCCTCAACTTGGCACTTGATGCTCACATTGGACCGCTGCTCCAGTCCCCTATATGTTTTTGGCCAGCTTATACTGAAAACTATCCGCCAGCGCCTGCCAGCTGGCTTCGATGATATCTTCGGAAACCCCCAGGGTTGCCCAGATATCGTCCTGGTCACGCGATTCGATAAAGACCCGCACGCGCGCCGCGGTGCCATCGCAGCCGTCGATGACGCGCACTTTGAAATCCACCAGGCGCATACTCTCCAGATTGGGGAAGAACTTGCCCAGGGCCTTGCGCAGCGCGTTATCCAGGGCGCTGACCGGCCCGCTGCCCTCGGCGGCCGTGATTTCATGCTGACCGTCCACAGCGATTTTGATGGTGGCGTGCGCGACGCAGTGTTTGTCCTTGTCTTTCTCGATGGTCACGCGAAACGATTCCAGTTCGAAGCGCGGCGTGAACTGCTCGGTGCATTTCTGCAGCAGGATCTTGAGTGAGCCTTCGGCCACGTCGAACTGGTAGCCCTTGTCTTCCAGCGCCTTGATTTCGGAGACGATCTGCCGGCAGCCGACGCCGTTGCCGCCCAGTTCAACCCCCAGTTCCCTGGCCTTGTAGGCCACGTTGCTCTGGCCCGACATGTCGGAAACCAGCACGCGCCGTTCATTGCCCACCAGGGCGGGGTCCATGTGCTCATAAGCGCGCGGCAGTTTCATGATGGCATTGACATGCAATCCACCTTTGTGGGCGAAGGCGCTTTTGCCGACGAAGGGGCGTGTATGCAGTGGGATCATGTTGGCCGTCTCACTGACAAAACGCGACAAGCTTTTCAGCTGAGACAAATTGCCGGCCGGTATGGTGGGGTGTGCCATTTTAAGCGACAACACCGGGATCAGGGACATGAGATCGGCATTGCCGCAGCGTTCGCCGTAACCGTTGA
>DDYQ01000003.1:1842-5437 GCA_002348005.1 Desulfobacteraceae bacterium UBA2230
AGGGTGCCGCCGTTGGTATCGCACAACACGACGACATCGGCGCCGCCCGCAGCGGCCTCGGCCAGCGTCGCCAGGGCGTAATCCGGGTCATCCTTCCAGGCATCAAAGAAGTGTTCGGCATCGTAAATCACTTCACGGCCGTACTCCTTGAGCAGGGCGATGCTGTCACGGATCATGCACAGGTTCTCAACGCGTGTATTATCCATGATTTGTTCCACGTGCAGCGGCCAGCTCTTGCCGACGATCGCCACGGCCGGGGCCTGGCTGTCGATCAGGGCGCGCAGATTGGGATCGTCGGCCGCGCGGGTTCTCGGCTTGCGCGTCGCGCCGAAGGCGGTGATCCGGGCATGCTTGAAATTTTCCTTGCGCACCAGTTCGTAAAAGCGCTGGTCGCGTATGTTGGCCCCTGGCCAGCCGCCCTCGATATAGTGCACGCCCAGGTCATCGAGCTTTTTGGCAATGCGCAGCTTTTCTTCTGCAGAGAAATTGATATTCTCACCCTGGGTGCCGTCGCGCAACGTCGTGTCGTAAATCAGGACGGGATGCATGATCGATATCCTCGTAGAAGCGTCCGCCCGGTCCGCCGGCGGACCGGGCGGGCAGGTTACTTGTTTGCGGCGCGATTCTCGGGCCGCAGGCTGCGGACTGCCCGTCCGGCCTGCCACATTTCGGAATCTCCGATGCGTTTCAGTTCGGCGTCCAGTTTTTCCCGGTAATCCGCCGCGCTGTTGGCGGTCAGTACACGGCGCGTTTCTTCCCCGGAAATGACTTTGGCATATAACTCAGCAAAAACCGGCGCCACCGCGTCACGGAACCGGGGTGCCCAATCCAGAGCCCCGCGCTGGGCGGTGGTGCTGCAGTTGGCGTACATCCAGTCCATGCCGTTGGCGGCCACTAGACGGATGAGGCTCTGCGTCAACTCCTCGACTGTTTCGTTGAAGGCTTCGCTGGGACTGTGGCCGTTCTTGCGCAGCAATGTGTATTGGGCTTCCATGACGCCGGCCAGGCAGCCCATCAGCACGCCGCGTTCGCCGGTCAGGTCGCTGTAAACCTCTTTCTCGAAGGTGGTGGGGAATAGATAGCCTGAACCGATGGCGATGCCCAAGGCCAGAGTGCGTTCCTTGGCACGGCCGGTGGCATCCTGGAAGATGGCGTAACTCGAATTGATGCCGCTGCCGTCCAGGAAATTGGTGCGCACCGTTGTGCCCGAACCCTTGGGCGCCACCAGAATCACATCCACATTGTCCGGCGGTACGATGCCGGTCTGATCGCGATATACTGCACCGAAACCATGCGAGAAGCACAGCGCATTGCCGGGCTTGAGGCACTGTTTGATGGTGGGCCAGGCCGCAACCTGACCGGCGTCGGACAGCAGATACTGGACGATCGTGCCGCGACGGGCGGCCGTTTCGATGTCGAACAAGGTTTTTTCGGGTACGAAACCGTCATCGACGGCCTTCTGCCACGACCTGCCGCCCCGGCGCTGCCCCACGATGACATTGATGCCGTTGTCGCGCAGATTGAGCGCCTGGCCCGGGCCTTGAACGCCGTAGCCGATCACGGCTACGACTTCCTGCGCCAGTACCCGGCGGGCCTGTTCCAGGGTAAATTCTTCCGAGGTGGTGACTTCCTCACTGATACCGCCAAAATCGATTAACGCCATTTCCTTCTCCTTCAGTTAAGTGAATGCACAATCGCTGATATCACTTGCCCCGGGCTCAAATTCCCTTTCGGGGCTCGCGATAGAGCGCTGCACTGCCGGTACGGGCGATCTTCTTGATGCCCATGGGCCGCAGCAGGTTGATGAAGGCCGCCATCTTATCCGCGTCGCCGGAGGCCTCGATGATATAGTATACCGGACCGACATCGATGATCTTGGCGCGGAAGAGGTTGGTCAGCCGCAAAATCTCATCGCGGTGCTCGCGCTTGGCGCGCACGCAGATCAGGGCCATTTCGCGGCGTACGGCGCGGCCGTCCGACATGTCGCGCAGCTTGATCACGTTGACCAGCTTGCGCAATTGTTTTTCGATCTGTTCCAGCACCGGCTTGTTGGCCTGAGTGACGATGGTGATGCGCGATACTTTGGGATCCATGGTTTCGGCCACGCACAGGCTGTCGATGTTGAAGCCACGGCCGCTGAACAAGCCCACCACCCGCGACAGGACACCCGGTTCGTTGTCTACCAGCATGGTCAGCGTATGTTTGTTGGATTGCACTTCCATATCAGCCTCTTTTGTCTTTTTCCGGATGCGGAAGAATAAGCCGCTTATACCAGCAGCATATCGGTAATCGGAGCGCCAGCCGGGACCATAGGATAGACGCACTCCTCCGGTTCGACGACGAAATCCATGATCACCGGTCCCGGCGCGGCAAGCCCCTCTTCCAGTACCGCGCGAACTTCGTCCGGTGTCATGGCCCGCAGGCCGGTAGCACCGAAGGCCTGCGCAAGCTTGACGAAGTCGGGCGCAGTGATGGCCGTATGGGCATAGCGACGGTCGTAAAAGAGCTGCTGCCATTGACGCACCATGCCCAGGCAGCCGTTGTTGAGAATCACCACCTTGACGGGCAGATTGTACTGCACGGCGGTGGCCATCTCCTGGATGTTCATTTGGATGCTGCCGTCGCCGGCGACATCCACCACCAGTTTATCCGGGAAAGCGATCTGGGCACCGATGGCGGCCGGCAGGCCGAATCCCATGGTGCCCAAACCACCTGAAGTGATGAAGTGGCGCGGGGTATCGAAATGGTAGTACTGGGCGGCCCACATCTGGTTCTGCCCGACCTCGGTGGTGATGATCGCCCGCCCGTTCGTCAGGGCATGGAGTTGTTCGATGACGTACTGGGGCTTGATCACATCCGGGCTTCGCTCGTACGCCAGTTTGTGGGCGCTGCGCCAGGCATCGATCTGGTCGAGCCACGGCCGGCGGCTCTCTGCCGTGCGCGCCGCAGGCTCGGCGGCCAGCATGGCAGTCAATTCGCCGAGACTGATTTTGCAGTCCCCCACGACCGGAACGGTGACCGGTATGTTTTTGCGGATCGAGGTCGGATCGATGTCGATGTGCACGATTTTGGCCTGGGCGGCAAAGCTGTCGGTCCTGCCGGTCACACGGTCGTCGAAACGCACCCCTACGGCGATGAGCAGATCGCAGGTGGACACGGCCATGTTGGCGCGGTAGGTGCCGTGCATTCCCAGCATGCCCAGCCAGAGGGGATCGGATCCTGGAAAGGCGCCCAGGCCCATCAGCGAAGTGGTGACCGGTATCTGCAGTTCGCGTGCCAGGCGGGTCAATTCGGCTGCGCAGCCGGAAAGAATCACCCCGCCGCCGGCGAAGATCAAGGGGCGTCGTGCCGACCGCAGCAACTCCACCGCTTTGCGCAGCTGCTTGCCATTGGGAATGTAATGGGGGTTGTATGACGGGATGGTGACCTCGGACAGCGGCAGGTATTCGGTCCTGGCCTTCACCACATTCTTGGGAATGTCCACCAGCACCGGTCCGGGGCGACCGCTGCGCGCAATGTGAAAGGCTTCCTTGAGGACGCGCGGCAGGTCCTCCACCCGGCCGACCAGGTAGTTGTGCTTGGTGCACGGGCGGGT
>DDYQ01000093.1 GCA_002348005.1 Desulfobacteraceae bacterium UBA2230
ACGTATCCCGGGCTGATGACGTTGGCGGTCTTCATGGAGCGGGCCAGGCGATGGATGTAGCGGTTGTAGCCGCGCCCCGTGCCCTGGGAGATCGAGATCGATTCGGGTCCGTACTTGGCCTGGGATTCCTTAACCTTTTTTTCGATGGTGCTCAGTGCTTCATCCCAGGAGATGCGCTGCCACTTGCCTTCGCCCTTGGCGCCGGCGCGTTTCATGGGGTACAAAATGCGATATGGATTATCGATATGCTGGATGCTGGACAATCCCTTGGAACACATGGTTCCGCGGGTCAACGAATTGGGGTTGCCTTCGATGTGGACCGGGACGCCGTCCACCACCGTGACTTTAACGCCGCATCCGCCGTGACAGCTCTTGCAGGTGGTATAAACGACTTTTTTATCGCGGGCCTTGATCGTGCTGCTCATGGTTTTCTCCTTTAGCGCGACTTACTTAAGGTTGACTTTGGCTTTGGGCAGGATCGGTTCGTAGATACCCACTTTGAGAATGCTGTACTTCAGGGCAAAGGCGCCTACGGTGTGGCTGATAATCGCGCCGATCATCCAGGCATGGGTCAAATGGCCTTCGAAGATCAGGGTTTGCACTGAAATGCCCAGGGGGATGAGAATGCCCAAGAAGACGACCCCTACCCAGAAGCTGATCGCTGCCCGCCCGGCCAGCAGTTCCTTGGCCGACAGCCCGGCCGTGCTGGATTGATAGAACGAGTTCATCAGCAACGTGCCGATCAAAAGGATATTCACCAGCAACAGGATGCGGGTGGCCGCTTCCATGGCCGCGAAATCGACACCGCCGGTCCACATGCCGACCGCCATGAGCAGCGCCAAACCATCGGCGATTCCTGCGTTCATGATCACGATAGGCAAAAGGCCCGTATTCCAGAAAGGTACGCTTTTGCAGTAGCTCATCATGAAGCCGCAGTAAATGGCCGTCAGAACGCAAAAGAAGCCGGCCACAATTTTCATGGCGATGTCAATTGCGCTGTTGGGCATTGAATAGCTGGTGAAGAGCTGCAGCAATCCGAACAAGCTGAAAACGGCGGTGAAGAAGGAGCCTCGAGCGATCCAGGATGTGCGCCAGGCGTTGGTGAAAGGCGGCATGGCGCGCCAGAAGCGTGTGGGTTTACCAAGGTAAACGATATGCAATGGGAGTTTAAGTCCAATGACGATGAGCCACCCTAACAGGGCGCCCCACCAGTTGCTGACAAAGATGGAAACCAGGTAAAGGCCGGTTCCCAGGCTTGAAAAGACTTCGGCCAGCCAGATCAGCAGTCCCTGTCCCTGAATCCATTCGGTCTGCTGCATAGGGTTGACCATCCACTCATGGGTGACCATCCATTGACGTGCGGTTTGTCGGGGTGTCTTCTGCATGGGTTGTCTCCTATCCTACTCTTCCTTTTTAAGCCCCGCGAAGACTTCACGGGCTCTTTTTTCGACGCTGCTCAAATGTTTGATGTGGCTGCCGGTTTGAGCCCAGTCAGGGGCGATGTTCGACTTGCCGCCGATTTTACCGTCCACATAGTAGACCGACGGATCGGTACCGTATTCGGCCTGCAGTTGGAATGCGTTGCGCTCGCGAATGAGAATGGAAACATCGCTGTTGGGATCGTCGAGGTCGCCGAAGGTGAGGGCGCGTGCCTGGCATGTATTCACACAGGCAGGCGTGGCGTCGCGGTCAACACCCGGCTTCAAACCATTCTCCAGGCCGTAATCGAGGCGCTCCATGCAGAAATTGCATTTCATGGTTGTGCCGACCTGATGGGGATACAGCTTCAGGCCCATCTTTTCAAATCGCGTTTTGGGGTATCCGGGAAAATAGCCGGGGTCTTTGTCTTTTGAAAGAAAGGTACGGTTCTGGTAAGGGCAGGCGATGACACAGTAGCGACAGCCGATGCATTTGTCGCCGTCGATCCAGACGATGCCGTCCTCCCGCTGGGCGGTTGCGCCCGTGGGGCACACATCGACGCACGGGGCTTCTTTGCACTGATTGCAGCGCACGGGAAAGGTGGTTACATCCACGACGCCGCCGTCTTCGGTCTCCTTGGCGATCAGCTTCACCCAGGCGACCCGCAATGGCAGGAAGTGCTCGACGCGGCACGCGGCGACACACCCGTGGCAGCGGGAACATTTTACGAGGTCAATGACCATTCCCCATTTCATTGTGGTTTCTCCTTTTCAATCTGCGCGTATTTGCAATCGACCGTACGAACTCACCACGTTCGGTTGGTCAACGGCTGCTCATCAGAAGCGTATTTGGATGCAAGATTGCATTTAAGTATTTACGGGTTCTACTGGAAGTATCGGACATTAAACGAAATGTTTTTTTGGGCCACCATACATCTCTCCGCAGAGACCAATTTTGTATGCAAAATGGCATAAAATTTAGGTTTTGGCAAATGGAATGATGCCACTTTTTCATCTTTTATATAGGTCCCCGGCATTGCTGCTTCCAATCGCGGCAGACTCGGACATTTAGGAGAAAAGATGTATGTAATCTATCGGCTGGGATTCTGGTTTCAAGTTTGGACCGGCGAAAACGAATTCAATACGGAGGGCGTCGGCAAGTATCGAGACAGTTGAACGCTTCGTGTGCACGGTATGAGCTGCGAACGAACGGTCCGCTGGCGGCTTCAGTGAATCCCATGGCCAGGGCCTCGACCCGCCAGCTCTCGAATTCAGCAGGCGGCACAAAGCGCTCCACCGCAAGGTGCGCCGCCGAGGGCCTCAAATACTGTCCGATGGTGACGATCCGGCATCCGACGGCCCTCAGATCGGCCAGGGTTTGACGGATTTCATGGGCGTCTTCACCCAGGCCCAGCATGATACCCGACTTGGTGGGAATGTGCGGCGCTGCAGCCGCGGCCCGCTGCAGCAATTCGAGGGAGCGCCCATAATCGGCTTGTGGCCGGACGGCAGAATAAAGGCGCGGCACCGTTTCCAGATTGTGGTTCAACACATCCGGCGCTGCATTCAGAACGGTTTGCAGGGCGTGGCGGTCGCCCTGAAAATCGGGGATCAACACTTCGATGCGCACGCCGCGCGAGCGTTCGCGCACGGTGCGGATGGTTTCGGCGAAAATTCGCGCACCGCCGTCCGCAAGGTCATCACGGGTTACCGAAGTGATCACGACATAGCGCAGGCCCAGTGTCGCGACAGCCGCCGCGACGCGTTCGGGCTCCATGGGATCGGGCTCCTGAAAGGGGCCATGCTGTACCGCACAAAAGGTGCACCGCCGCGTGCACCGGTCGCCCAGAATGAGGAAGGTGGCCGTCTGCCGTGAAAAACACTCGAATATATTGGGGCATTGGGCTTCCTGACACACTGTATGCAAGCCTTCATGGCGCAGAAGGCGGCGGGTCTGTTCGTACTGGGGGCCGCTGGGGAGCCGGCGGCGCAGCCAGGAGGGCTTCTTCATATCACACCCATTTTCTTAAAATCTCTTTGATCGAGGATGCGGTCACGGTCGTCAAATGCAGCTCGAAAACATCGGCGAGGTGGCCGGCCATACGCCGGCGCACGCGGTCCATCGGCAGGGGGCCTCCGGTTTCCTGAGCCAGCGACGTCATGGCGCAGCCGGCGATGCCGCACGGATTGATCCAGGCGAAGGGCGTCAGGTCGGTATTGGCATTAAGGGCCAGCCCATGCAAGGTGATCCCCCGGCGGATGGTGATGCCCACGCTGCCCAGCTTGCGCCGACCGATCCAGGCTCCCCGGTACGCGTTATTTCCACTGGCCGTGATCCCCCAGTCGGCAGCGGTGCGCACCATGGCCGTTTCCATGGCGTCCACCAGCGCTCGGACGCCCATCTGCACCGCGTTCAGGTTCACAATAAAATATACCACCAATTGGCCGGGGCCGTGATAGGTGATATCGCCGCCGCGCTCAATCGGTATCACCTCAATCCCCCGCTTATCCAGCTCTTCCTGGGGCACCAGCAGATTACCGCGCCCGCCGCGCCGGCCCAGGGTGAAAACGGCGGGGTGTTCGAGCATGATCACTAAATCGTTTTCGAGACGCCCACTGCGGCGCGCTTCCACGCAACTGCGCTGCAAGTCAAGGGCCTCCCGGTAATCCGTCAACGGCAGATCGAGCAACCAACCCGTTCGCATCTTATCCTGCCAGGCAGGGCTTGCGGGCCGCTGCGGTCTCATCCAGCCGTCGCACTTTGGCGTTTTGCGGCGCATCATGCAGCAGATCCGGGTTTTCCTCGGCCTCGCGGGCGATCCGGCGCATTGCGTCGATGAAGCGGTCCAATGTCTCCCTGGATTCGCTTTCCGTGGGTTCGATCATGATGGCGCCGCTGACCACCAGCGGGAAATAAATCGTCGGCGGGTGGAACCCGTAGTCGATCAAACGCTTGGCAATGTCCAGGGTGCTGATTTTGAAGGGCTGCTGAAGCTTGTCGCTGAAAACGCATTCGTGCATGCAGGGCCGGTCGTACGGCAGGTGGTAGTATCCCTTGAGTGCCTGTTGGATGTAGTTGGCGTTCAGCACGGCGAACTGGCTTACCTTGGGCAGTTCCGATCCCAGGCTCAGGATATAGCTGTAGGCGCGCACCAGTATGCCGAAGTTCCCGTAGAAGGCGTGCAGCTTGCCGACCGAGTCGGGATGATCCTCGCTGAGCATGTACCCGCTGCTGGATTTGACCACTCGCGGCACAGGCATAAACTTTTCAAGGGCCTTGGTCACACAGACTGGTCCTGCTCCGGGGCCGCCGCCGCCGTGCGGGGTGGAAAATGTCTTGTGCAGGTTCAGGTGCAGCACATCCACGCCAATGGCGGCCATGTTGACCACGCCCAGCACGGCATTCATGTTGGCGCCGTCGGCATAGACCAGGCCCCCTTTGGCATGCACGACCTCGGCCACTTTCCGGATGTGGGTTTCATACAGTCCCAGGGTGTTGGGGTTGGTCACCATGATGCCGGCGGTCTCCTCGTCCAT
>DDYQ01000004.1 GCA_002348005.1 Desulfobacteraceae bacterium UBA2230
CCCATGATGGGCGGCATGATCTGGCCGCCCGTGGAAGCGACCGACTCGACCGCCGCGGCAAAGGGGGAGCGGAACCCCAGGCGCTTCATCATCGGGATGGTGAAGGCGCCGGTGGTGACGACATTGGCCGAGGCGCTTCCCGAAATGCTTCCAAAAAGGCCGCTGGCGACCGTAGCGACTTTGGCCGGGCCGCCCTTCAACCTTCCGGCCAGGCGCAGGGAAATTTTCATGAACCCCGTCCCGCCGCCGGTAAACCCGATGAACGCCCCCATGAGCACGAAAATGGCGATGATGTTGGCCGAAATGCCCGTGAGCTGACCCCAGATGCCTCCCGTGGTCAGGTAAAGCAACCCGAACACCTGGGCCGGGTCATACTTGACATGCCCGAAAAAGCCGGGGATGTGGTGGCCCAGCAGGGCATACAGCAGGAACAGGAGGGTGATTGCCGGCAGAACGGGCTTGATCATCCTGCGCGCCGCCTCCAGAACGATGAGCACCATGAGCACGCCCATCACCACCTGGCCCTGGTTCTTCACAATCCCATACTGGTCCAGAACGCCCTCGAAATCGACGATGATGTAGAGGCAGAGCAGGACCCCCACCGCGGCGATGAGGATGTCGAAGACCAGGGCCATCGTGCCCGCAGTTTTTCTCCCGGCCAGAAATACGAGCGGAAATACCAGCCCCAGGTGGATGGCCCTTTCGATCAGGTTCGGGATGAAGGCGTAGATCGGCAGAAACAGCGAAAAAAGCGCCAGGAGCACCGAAACGCCGAATGTGATCCGTGGAATTATCCGCTTGCGCGTTTCCATCTATTTCATCGCCGCGGGAATGTTTACGCCGGCTTCCTGGTAATACTTCAAGGCGCCGGGGTGGATTTTGGCCACGCCGTACCGGACGCCGTTGATGTCGAGGCCCTTGCCGATGGCGTGGGCTTCGACCATGATAGGCGTGTTTTCCCAGAAGGCCTTGGTAAGGTTGTAGGCGATCTCTTCGGGAAGATCATCGGACGTGTAGGCCAGCACCGGAGAAGCCAGGGTGCGCACATCGTAGTCGACTCCCTTGTAGGTCCCCGCCGGAATGGTGGTGAGCGAGTAGGTGGGGTCCAGTTTCTGCAATTCAAGAAATTCCTTTTCCCCGATTTCCAGCAGGCGGATAGCCGTTGTCGCCGCAATCTCCATCACCATGGGCGTCGGAAAAGGGCTTCCGGTCGTGAAGCCGACCGCTTTGCGGTTCAAGACCGCGTCGACGCCCTCTTTGAGATCCACTTTGGGCAGGACCACTTTTTCTTCCAGCCCGTGGACCTGGAGGATCAGGCGGGTCAGCGTTTCGGTGGCCGTTCCGATGCCCCCGGCGATGTAGCGCTTCCCCCCGAGATCCCGGATTGCTTTCACGCCGCTGTCTTCCAGGACCACCATGTGGATGGTGACGCCGGGAACCGCCCACAAGGTTCGGATGCGCTCGTACCCGGTCTCGCCGAACGGTTTCTCCTGCTTCAAGGCTTTGGCAATCAGATCGGAAGTCGAGGTGAAGATAAAATTGCTTCGCGTCCGGGCCTCCTTCACATTGGCCACGGAACCCAGACTCTCCTCCACCGCGGCATCGATTCCCGGAACGGTCATGAACGCTTTGGCCATTCCCATGGTCAAAGCGTAGTAGGAAGTGCCGGCGCGGGCCGACTTGACGACCAGACGGGTTTGCGCCAGCACCCTGTCGCCCGCCCAGAGGCCGGCGGCAAACAGAACCATTGTCAAAAGGAGCATCTTCTTCATCGTTTTTCCCTCCTTGTGGATCGTTCGCTGTCCATCCGTTTGCGAACCGGTCTGAGCCATGGGCTGAGCCGGCAATCGGAAACCCATAGACCCGATCCGCGGTGATAGTCAACCCCGGGCGGCGCTGAGCGGCAATTGGGGGAATCGGCCGGGCGATACCGAGGGTGTGTCGGACGTGCGGCGGGTGCGATGCGGGCGGGAACTGAAAGGGGTGAAAGCCCGGCGCGCGGGGCGCGCCGGGCGGTTGGCGATCAGCGGGCCTGTTGGGGCGAACGCCCCATGCGGCTGTTCTGCTGAAAAAAGCCGGAGGACGGACGCCCCCCGGGGGACTGCCCCGGCTGGCCGTTGCGCGGCTGCAGGACCCCTTCCGGCCGCTGGCCGTAATTGGCGGCGCCGCGGGCGGCCGGGCCGGCCTCGGAACGCGGCTGCCGGGCGGATCGCTCCCGCATCGCCGGTTCCCCTGCCGGACCGCCGGCGGCCGGCGTGGGCTGCGTTGGGTCGGGGGCCACGCGGGACTGCTGCCCGCCGGGCTGAAAGACCCGCTCCCGGCTGCCGGGCGACAGGGCGTTGGCGGGCCTGCCCGGCAGCCCGGGAGCCGGCCGGGCCTGCGGTCCGGAATCCGGCTGCCGCTGGAGACTGGCCGGCGAGCGGTGGTTTTCGTTGGTCTTTCCATCCGGGCGGCCGGAGGGTGCGGCGGCCGGGCGGCCGGAGGGCGTCCCGATTTCCGCTTGACGCTGGACCGGGCGCCGCTCCACGGCCGGCGGCGCATTGGGGATCATCCGGCGGGTGGGCCGCTCCTGCTCACTCTGGCCGAAGGAGGGCCGTTTGGGAACCGCGGCTTCCCGCCGTTTCTCCGGCGGCGCCACGAGGCGCAGCGGCGCGGACGCCTCACGCGATCTGACGACATGCGGATCGCGTCCGGCGGCCTGCACATGGGGCCGGCGCGTGGCCACGGTCGGCCGGCTCAAATTCTCCTGCGGCGGCCGCCTTCCCTGCTTATCGATGGGCGCGAAACTGGCCGCGGTCGCATGGCTCCTGGAAACGGTGTGGTGCATCTTCAAATTCCGGGAATCGACACGCTCCACGTGGATTGGCCGCAGCGGGCCGCGGCCGAAATTGGCCTCCTGGACGGCCATCACACCGCGGCCGTGCTTCATGTGGTGATAATGGTGAATGTGCTGCACGCTGATGACCTGCTGGTGATGAATGACCACATCGTTCACCACGCGCGGTCCGCCCCAGCCTCCCCACCAGGGACGGTGAATGAATCCCGGCCGCCCCCACCAGGGAACGCAGGGTTCACCCCACCCCAGGGCCACCCATCCGACGGCGGGCCGGCTGCCGAAGCTGATGCTGAAATGCACGCCCGGGCCGCCCACAAAGGCCACCAGGGCGGGTGCGTACACCGGCCGCACCACCAGGGGACCGGGCGCCCAGGCCCAGTAGCCGTGGACATGGACCCAGCGGCCGTAGTGATAGGGGGCCCAGCCCCACGGCGCCCGGTCGACCCAGGTCCAACCGTAGTAAGGGTCCAGGATCCACGTGCCGTCGCTGTAGGGCGCCCAGCCCGCGGGCACGCCGGCGGGAATCCACACCGAGCCGTAGGTGGGCACGACCCGCCAGGCGCCGTGGCGATCCAGATCGTCCGTACCGTAAGCCTCCGGAGAGACGTAGCGCGCGCTGACCGCCTCGATCAGGTCGCGGGTGCGGTCATCGTTCCATTGGTCCCAGACATCCGGAGGCGGCGCCGCATAGGCGCTGATGGCCGGTCTCGCGGCGCCGGAGAGGACCACCTCCTCGCTGGGCGCGATGGTGATGCTGGCGCCGCCGGACGGAGTGGCCACGGCCGAGCCCCCCCGGCGGGTGGTAAAGGTGGTGCGGTCACCGTCCACGTCGGCGCGGTAATAGCCCGGACGGTTGATGGTGAATGCCGCATTGGGAGTGTTCACCTCCACCGTTGTATCGGGGGCCAGGTCGCGCAGGTCGAAAGCGGCATATCCCGAGGCGACCTTGAATTGCAGGAAGTCGTTTTCGTGATTTTCCAGTCCGAGATGGGTGTCGGCCCAGCCGCGCACAAAGGAGCGGGCGCCGATCTGCAGCTCGAAGTTGCCCGGCGAGCCGGTATAAAGCTGGTCGCCGGGGGCCAGCGGTATGTTGATCCGGGCTTCGGTCCAATCCGGCGCACCCGGCCGATAGAACGATACCTGCCCGTCCACGAAGCTGAGCCGCGGCGGCGTGCGCCCGACCTCTTGCGCCAGCACGGGAGAGACTGCGAGCACGATGCCCAGCAACACGCCCACAACGATTGATTTGATGCGCATGACCTTGTCCTCCGATTGGACCATCCGGTGCGTTCAGGCCCGGATGGTGATCCTCAATTGAACGTCACCGGCCCCGCTTCACTGCGGCGGGGGCGGCGGCGGGGGAAGCGGACTCGGAGCCCNNCCGGGCTGCCGTATCCGGGCGCAGCCGGCGGCGGAGGCGGCGGCCTGTCGTACCCGGGCGCGCGCGGCGGCGGGGGCGGCGGCCTGCGGCTGTAAACCTGAGGAGCGGGCGCCGGACGTATATTCTGGGTTGAGTTGCCTTTGGCGAACATGCACTGCTCGTAGGCCATATCGTAGCGCCGCTGGACCTCCCAGCGCGCCGAGTGGGCCGGTCCGCTGGCCACGGCGGCCCCGCCCACCAGACCGGTGCCGGCTCCGATGGCGGCTCCGGCGCCGACATTGCCGGAAGCGGCGCCGATCATGGCACCCACCGCCGCGCCGGCAATCGTGCCCACGGCGGCGCCCTCGGCCAGGTTCTGATTGGCCGTCTGGTCCGGAGACCCGCCGGCCTGGGCGAGGGCCCACTGCCGGCAGGCGGCGTCATCTTCCTGAAACGCCTCGAACGTTTTTCCCGCTCCCGGCCACACCATGACACTGGGGCCGGCAGGCACACCGGCGCATGCGACCAGAAAGGTGCCGATCAGGACCAGCATCGAAACGCTTGTTTTCATGGGTCTCTCCCCAAGCTGTACCGGACCGCCGAACCGCCCGGCAGGCAATGTATCACACCCGCATCGTTCTGTCCTGCTTCCTTCCGACGCAGGCGGCGTTCAAAAGTTTACAAGTGAGTGGCTGCGCCTGGCAACCCTGGAGGGTCGGCGCAAGGCCGATGGATCGGCGCAGTTCACGGACCGTCAGGCGGCAGGCGATGGGTGTGTAGGGCACGCATTCAGCGTGGGGTTATGGCGTCCGCGACCGCGGGCGGCCCTGGACAACCCCCGAAAGACGTTGTTCGAGCGGAAACGCCCGAGCGGCTCCCGCCACGAATCGGCATACAGGCAATCGTTGACTTCGTTCCAGCTGCTGACGCGGATATCCTCCATCACGCCTCCCGTGCTAAAAAAAACAATATGGACGGCGGGCGGGCCTGTCGAACCTTTTCCATGTTCATGCGATCTCATTGTTGAACCTGTATGGATTATCCGCTATCCTCGCCAAACTGTGACCCCCGAACGATGACGCCGTCGCACATACGTTCGGCACCTGGAAGGCAATGCTGCGCTGCATTCCATTCGCGGTCGCGCCTGCCGGGAGGCCCTGGAGCTTTTTTCCGAGAGACCGCCTGGCGGCGGCCCTGATGAAGGAAAAGGTCGATGTTCAGGAACATCGGAAGATGGTCAACCGCATCCGTGTGGGCAGCCTTCACCTTGCCGGCGCTCCCGCTCGCGGCGGTGGCGTTGTTTCCGCAACTGCGGTTTTCGCTCGCCCCTACCACGTATCTGCTGTTTCATAACGTCGCCGAATTTTTCAGCATCATGGTCTCGTTCTCCATGTTCGGCATCGGCTGGTATACCTATGAACAGTCGCATAACCGGCATGCCCTGTTTCTGAGCACGGCCTTTCTCGGCATCGGCCTGATGGATTGCATGCACATGTTCGCGAACTCCGCCATGCCCGCCTTCATCACGCCCAATTCGGCCAACAAATCGACCCAGTTCTGGATCGCCGTGCGACTGTTCCAGGCCGTCGTGTTCCTGGCCAGCGCCTATATTTACGCGGAAAGCCCGGGCCGCCGGCTGTCCAAGAAGACCCTGCTGACATCCGTCCTGCTGGTGGTGGCGCTTGTCTTCAGCGGCATTGTTTTTTTCCCGTCCTATATGCCCGCGACCTTCGCGCCCGGCACCGGACTGACCCCTTTCAAAAGGATGGCCGAGTTCCTGATCATCGGCCTGCTGTGTGCGGCGGCACTGGCCTACTGGCGGAGGATGCGGCGGACCGGAGACCAACTGCTCATTTACTACACGGCGGCCCTGGTCATTTCCATCTTCAGCGAACTTCCCCTGGCCGTCTACGCAACGGTTTTCGACTCGTACAACGTGCTGGGACACATTTACAAAGTGGCCGCCTTCTATTTGATCTACCATGGCATATACAAAAGCTCGGTCAGGGCGCCCTATCTCATGCTCACCGCGGTCGGCGAGAAGCTGAAAGCGGAGATCGCCGAGCGCAAGCGGACCGAGGAGGACCTGCGCCAGGCGCACGACCATCTGGAACGGCGGGTCCAGGAGCGCACCGCCGAACTGGCCCACAGCAATCTGCACCTGCGCAGGGAGATCAAAGCCCATCGCAGGGTCCAGACAGCACTGAACGAGAGCGAATCGTTCTATCGGGCCATCGCCCAGAATTTTCCCGAGGGCGCGATCTACGTCTTCGACCATGACCTGCGGTTCCGGGTGGCCGACGGGCAGAACCTGGCCACGCTGGGCTACAGCCGGGAGAAGCTGGAGGGCAGGACCATCTGGGAGGCTACCGATCCGGAGATCTGCGCAATTCTGGAGCGGCGGTTCCGCGGGGTGCTGGCGGGCGGCACGTTTCATTTCGAAACGCCGCTCAAAGGGCGAGTATTCTCCTCGGCCTACGTACCGATCCGGGATGAGCAGGGAAAAGTCATCGCCGGAATGGTGGTGAGCCACGACATCACCGAGCGCAAAAAAGCCGAGGAAGTGCTGCGGCAGCTGAATGAAACCCTGGAAGAGCGGGTGGCCGAACGCACCGAACTGGCGGAAACCCGGTCCAAACAGCTCCAGAGTCTGGCGGTCGAACTGATCGAGGCCGAAGAGCAGGAGCGGCGCCGGATCGCCCAGCTGCTGCACGACGATCTGCAGCAGATCCTGGCCGCCGCCCGGTTTCAGCTGCAGGCGGTTTACCCGAACCTGTCCCCCGAACCCATGCTGGCGAGCGTGGAGCAGCTGCTGGAAGAGTCCATCACCAAATCACGCCGCTTGTCGCACGAACTGAGTCCGGCGGTGCTGTACCACGCCGGCCTGTTCGCCGCGCTGAAGTGGCTGGCCGGACAGATGCGCGAACAGTTCGGCCTGCAGGTGCACCTTGCGATCGCTGTGGGGCAGCCGCTTGAAAGCATGCCGCTCAAGGTGTTCGTCTTCCGGGCCGTTCAGGAGCTTCTGTTCAACGTGGTCAAGCACGCCGGAGTGAAAAGCGCCCGCGTCTCCCTGTCCGGGACCGGGGAGAGCGTCACGCTCACGGTCAGCGATGAGGGCCGCGGGTTCGACCCCGATATCCTCAACCCCTCCACTTCACGGGTCGGCCTGGGACTGCTCAGTATCCGGGAACGGGCCAGCTACATCGGCGGGGGCTTTGCCATTCAAAGCGCCGCGGGGCAAGGCAGCCGCTTCACCCTGACGATTCCGCTCACCCTGTCCGGAGCCGAAGTGCAGGCGCTGGATCTGGAAACCCGACCGCGGAGCGCAACGCCCGCGGAAGAGATTCAAAAAGCGGACGGCCAGGGTATCCGGGTGCTGTTTGCCGACGACCACAGGGTCATGCGCCAGGGACTGATCCGGCTGCTGTCCGGCCAGCCGAATATCCAGGTGGTGGGCGAGGCGTCCAACGGACGGGAAGCCGTCGAACTTGCGCGACAGCTCAGGCCGGATGTGGTCGTGATGGATGTCTCCATGCCGGAGATGGACGGAATCGAGGCGACCCGGCAGATCAAATCCGATCTGCCGGATCTGCGCGTGGTGGGATTATCGATGTTCGAAGACGAACACGCCTCCCGTTCGATGCGCGAGGCGGGGGCGGATGCCTTCGTATGCAAGTCCGCATCTTCGGTTGTACTGCTCCGCGCGATCTATAAAATCACCGGGGGGGGCACCGGGCGCCCGCAGGACGGATCTTCCCCGGGAAAGCGCAAGGCGCCGGACGTGACGAAAGTCGCCGACCCCCAGTACGCGCTTTGAATCATCGGCAGCCGGCCCGATCGAGCGGCAGCACCCGACTGCCGGAAAGTGGCAGCAAAATGGCGGACCGAATCAAAGGCAGACAGGAAAACGATATCCCCGATCAATCCCTGAGCCGTCTGGAGACGACCATCCTGGACTCCATCTCGGCCCATGTGGCGCTCCTGGATGCCGCGGGGGTCATACTGAAAACCAACCGCGCCTGGCAACGCTTCGCCGAAGATAACGGCGGACGGGAGGCGACCACTTCGGTCGGCGTGAACTACCTGGCCGCCTGCGATGCAGCGGCGCTGGAGGGGGATGAAAATGCCCGCACGGCGGCCGACGGCATCCGTTCGGTCGTCGAAGGCCGGACGGTCGAGTTCGTGCACGATTATCCCTGTCATTCCCCCGCCGCGCGCCACTGGTTCTACATGCGCGTCACCCGCCTGAAAGGCTCCGGTCCTTTGCGCATCATCGTCAGCCATGAAGAAATCACGGCCCTGAAGGCGGCCCAGGAAGAACTGCAGCGCAGCAAAGAGGCGATCGAAGCACAGAAGCAAAGTCTTCAGGAAAGCAACATTGCCCTGAAAGTGCTGCTCCGGCAGCGCGAAATGGACAAGCAGGAGCTTGAGCAGAAAATCCTCAACAACCTCAAGGAACAGGTGCTCCCCTACCTGGAAAGGCTGAAGATCGCGCCGCTGCGGCCGCGGGACCGTGCGCTGATCGAGACCATAGAAAAACACCTCGCCGAAATTACTTCGCCCCTGCTGCAGCGCCTGGTCAATATCCAGGTTCTGCTCACCCCCCAGGAAATTCAGATCGCCGCTCTGGTCAGGGACGGTAGGAGCAGCAAGGAGATTGCCGGGCTGCTGAACGTGGCCGAAACCACGGTCCACTTCCATCGCAAAAATCTGCGCGACAAGTTGGGACTGAAGAAAAAGTCCGCCAACCTGCGTTCACACCTCCTCTCGCTGGAGCAGCCGTCCTGACAAGGCCTGGGGGCATCTCGAAACAGACGAAGTCCACCGGCCCCGCCGATCGCGGAAAACGGCAGGGCCTTGCGGCCCTGCGGTCTACTGTCCTGTCGATCCGGTGGTATGTCTTCCGCTTCGCGGGGAGTCTTCAAACCGATCTCATTTACCGAGCATGACGTTGGGCAGCCAGACGACCACATCCGGGAAGATGGAACAGATCGCCACCGCAATGATCTGAATGATCAGAAACGGCACGACCCCGCGGTAGATGTGGCCCAGCTTCACCCCCTGGATCCCCAGGCCCGAGAGGTAGAAGAGCGCGTACCCGAAGGGCGGCGTGAGGAAGGACAACTGGAGGTTGATGGCGAGCATGGCGACAAACCAGACCATGTCGAAGCCGAGCTGCTGGGCCACGGGCAGGAAGATCGGGAAGGTGATCATGACGATGCCGATCCAGTCGATGAAGCACCCGAGCATGACGTAAATGATCATGATCATGGCGTAGGTGCCCCATTTTCCGAGCCCCAGGCCGAGAATCGCATTGACCAGGGCCGTGCCGCCGCCCAGCCGCAGGAACACCCCGGTGAAGCAGGTCGCGCCGATGATGATCATGATCACCATGGTGACCGTGCGGGAGGTTTGATAGAGGCAGTCGGCAAAATTGCGCCAGGTGAGCTTGCCGTAAGCGATGACCATGAGGAAAGCGGCAAAGGCGCCCACCCCGGCGGCCTCGGTGGGCGTTGCGAACCCGAAGAAGATCGCCCCGAGGACCAGAAAGATCAGGCCCAGGGGCGGCACGGCGTAGCGCAGGGCGTCCGTGATCCGCTTGCTCACCGGGATCTGCGCCAACTCTTCCCTGGGGACGGGCGGCCCGATTTTCGGATTCAGGCCGCAGCGGATCGCGATGTACAGCATATAAAGCCCCGACAGCACCAGACCCGGGAGGGCCCCGGCCATCAGGAGCTTGCCGGCCGAGAGGCCCGCCTGGTCGGCCATCATGACCAGCATGATGCTCGGGGGGATCAGGATGCCCAGGCTGCCGCCCGAAGCCACGATCCCCATCGACAGCTCTCTCTGATAGCCGTAGCGGATCAGCATGGGGCCGGCGAGCAGTCCCATGGTCACCACCGATGCGCCGACGATCCCGGTGCAGGCCGCGAACACGATGCACACACCGATCACGGCCAGCCCCACGCCGCCCCGGATCGGGCCCAGGAGCACCCGCAGGGCCTTGAACAGCCCGTCCGCAACGCCCGACATGGTCAGGAAATTGCCCATCAGAATAAAGAGCGTAATCGCCACGAGAACGAAATTATCCATCGTCCCGTAGATCCGGTCCATGAAGATGCCGAAGAACTGCGGTCCGATGAAAAAGAACCCGAACATGACGCCGACGCCTCCGAGGACGAAAGCCAGCGGATGTCCCATGAAGAAGAAGATCACCAGCGCGGCGAACATGCCGATGGCGGCCATTTCAGGACTCATGTGTTCCTCTCCCTTCCTGGACGAGAACGTTGACGGCCTTGATTACCTCGGAGATGCCCTGCAGAAAAAGCATCGCAGCGGTGATCGGAATGACGGTCTTGATCGGGTAAAGCGGCGGGCCCCATATGCTCCATGATTTCTCCAGCATCTGCCAGGAGTTGATTGAATAGGAGTATCCGAAGTAGATGAAGACAATAATGAAGGGGAAGTACATCAACAGATAGCAGATCAGCGAAAAGACCGCCTGGACCTTTTTGGAAAAGCGACCGGAGATGAGGTCGATGGCCACATGCGATCGGTACAGCAGGCCGTAGGCCGCGACCAGCATGAAGTGCGCCCCGTAGAGAAAGTTGCTCATTTCGAAGGTCCAGATGGTGGGGCGCTTGAACGAGCGGGTCACAACCTCAAAGACGATCAGGAGCGTCAGCGGGATGATCAGGTAGCTGAAGACAATTCCGCTCCACCGGCTGAACGCGTCGATCCTTTTGGACAAGCCAAGCCATATGTTCATCGCGCGAACCTCTTTATTCTTGGCACGGAGCGCCCTCAGGATATGGGGGCGCTCCGCTTCGGTTTGATGGATCAGGATTTACTTGAGGCCGGGAAGGTTCGGCCAGGAGTAGGGGTTGCGTCCCTGTGAAAACGGCTGCTGCGTTTCCCTGGTGCCTTGGAAGTCTTTGAGGAACTGGAACATGGAGAGGGCAGCCGTCTGATAGTCGGGATTTTTGGCGGCTTCATCCACCAGGTATTCCCAGGCATACCCCTCGAGCGTTTTGAGTTCCTCTTCGGACAGCTTTATCGTCTCGGTGCCCGCTTCCTTGAAGAAATTCAGCGCTTCGATGTTGGTCGATTCATACCAGCTGCTCATGTAGGCCACGTTGGCCATGGCGGCCCTTTCGACGATCACCTTGAGGTCTTCCGGCAGCTTCTCCCAGGCGCCCTTGTTGATCATGACGCCGAAAGTGGAGGACGGCTGATGCCAGCCGGGGCCGACATTGAACTTGGTCACTTCGGCGAAGCCCATCTTCCAGTCGATCGAAGGGGTGCTGAACTCGGCACCGTCGATCGTCGCCATCTGCAGCGCCTGGTAGATCTCGCCGCCGGAGACCATCACCTGGGCGGCACCCAGCCGCTGCAGGATGTGCCCCTGGGCCTTTCCGGACATCCTGAGCTTCTTGCCCTTGTAGTCGGCCAGGGTCCTGATCGGGACGCGCGCCCGGATGCCGGACTCCATGGGGCTGACCGAGGTGAGAAAATAGATCATGTTGTACTTGCCGAACAGGTCGCTGAAGACCTTCTTTCCGCCGCCGTGGAAGTACCAGTTGATTGCATCGTACTGCCCCAGGCCCATGGGATAGGAGCCCAGCAGGTCGAAGGCGGAGTTCTTGCCGGCCCAGTAGCTCGGCCAGTCGCCGCCGCACTCCACGGAGCCCTTGGAAACGGCATCGAAGACCGCGGTTGCGGGAACGAGCTCGCCGGCGGGTGAAACGGTGATCTGCAGGCGGCCGTTGCTCAGTTCGTTCACCAGTTTGGCAAAGTTCTTGTCTCCCTCGAGCAGATTGATGGTCGGCGTCCAGGTGCTGACCATCGTCCATTTGATCGGTTTCTCGGCGGCCGCGACAAGGCCGAGCCCGGCGCAGAACAGTATGACCATCGTAACGGCAATCATCAAACCCACTTTTTTCTTCATGTCATTCCCCCCTCTTTTTTATGTAAAGAAACAATTCATGGATCCACGCTTCGGATGTCCGCCATTACCGCGGATCGGGTGGTCCTCAGGATACCCTTCTGGACGGCTCTTCCGCCGCCTTCATGCCTCACCTCCTTTTCGGGCGGCTGCATGCCTGCACACCCCTCGCATGGAAGATATTCCACGGCCCTGCGACTGCTTGCGCATCGCGGGCCTCATTCCCCGGACGGATGCTGCTTCTGTTTTTCGACCTCCCGCTTGCGCAGATCGCCGCGGATGATCTTGCCGGTGCTCGTCAGCGGAAGTTCGGCCACAAACTCGACCTCCCGCGGATACTCGTACGCCGCCAGACGGGTTTTCACGAACGTCTGGATTTCCGACGCCAGTTCCGCTGTGGCGGGAGTCCCCTGCGTCAGCACGATGAAGGCTTTCACGATTTCGGTACGCACCGCGTCGGGCTTGCCGATGACAGCGCACATGGCCACGGCGGGATGTTTGATCAGGCAGCCCTCGATCTCCGCCGGGCCGATCCGGTAGCCCGAGGAGGTGATGAGGTCGTCCTTGCGCGCGACGTACCAGATGTAGCCGTCCTCATCCTTCTTGCCGAGGTCCCCGGTGAGGGACCAGTCGCCGACGAACTTGTTCCGGGTGGCCTCGGGGTTCTGCCAGTAGTTGAGGAACATGACCGGGTCGGGGCGCTGGATGGCGATCTCGCCCACCGTTCCGGGCGCGCAGATGTTGCCTTCCGCGTCCACAACCTCCACGCGGTGCCCGGGAATCGGTTTGCCCATCGATCCCCGGCGCACCGGCATGATCTCACAGCAGTTTCCCACGACCAGATTGACTTCGGTCTGGCCGTAGAACTCGTTGATTTCCAGATCCATGGTCTGGCGCCCCCAGTCGAGCAGTTCCTCTCCCAGGGTCTCGCCCCCGCAACCGATCGTCCGCATACGGTAATCGTGGCGGCTGCGGGGATCTTTGACCAGCCGCATCATCTTCAGCGCGGTGGGCGGCATGAAGGCGTTGCGGATGCCGTACTTGGCAATGAGATGAAACGCCTGCTCGGGATCGAATTTCCTGGCCCGGTGGGCGACGACCGGAACGCCGTGGTGCCAGCTGGGCAGCAGGACGTCGATCAGGCCCCCGATCCACGCCCAGTCGGCGGGAGTCCAGTACAGATCGTCTTTTCTGGGGAAAAAGTTGTGAAAAAACTCGACTCCCGGCACGTGGCCCAGCACCACGCGGTGGGCGTGCAGGGCGCCTTTGGGCGGACCGGTGGTTCCCGAGGTGTAGATGATCATTGCCGGATCGTCGGCCCTGGTGCGGACCGGTTCGAAACGGGAGGCCCCCTTTTCCAGCGCGCCCCAGAAATCGATCGTTCCGGCCGGCGCTTTTCCCCCGCTGACGAAGATGAGCTTCAAATCGGGAAGCCGGCCGCGGATCTCGAGAAGCTTGTCGACGTTTGCGCTGTCCGTGACGATGGCTTTGGCGCCGCTGTTGGCCAGGCGGTATTCGAGCGCATCGGGGCCGAAGAGCGTGAACAGGGGGATGGCGACGGCGCCCAGCTTGTACGCGGCCACGTGGGTGACAGCCGTCTCCGGGCACTGCGGCAGCAGGATGCCGACCCGGTCGCCCGGCGATATTCCGTGCGCCCGGAGCGCATTGGCCAGGCGGTTGGAGAGTCCCTTGATGTCCCAGAAGGTGAATTTTTCGGTCCTGCCCGATTCGTCCTCATAGATGAGGGCCAGACGGTAGCGTTCATCCGCCCACTTGTCGCAGACATCCACCCCGATGTTGTAGAATTCGGGGATCCGCCAGCGGAACCCCTGGTAAACCTCGTCGTAGGTGGCTTTCGGCGGCAGCATCGGTTCTTGCTTCATCGCACCCTGGATTCACCCTCCTTCCTTTTTTCCCTCTCAGGCCGCTGCCCCTATTCCACCAGCAGCGCCGGCAGCCACATCACGATCTGGGGAAACACGGTGCAAAGCGCCAGGCCGATGAGCATCAGCGCGACAAACGGCACAATGCCGCGGTAGATGTGGCCCAGCTCGACCCCCGGCGGGGCGATGCCGCGCAGGTAGAAGAGNNTAGGTACTTTTTTTCTTCAGCATAGGACTCCTCTGGTTTTTCCGGTGTGCCGGATCGGCAAAGTACCTCGCCGCGAAGGGGCAGCCTGCCCCGCTTAGACAAAGGCATTCGCCTGGACAAACCGGTCGTGGGGAATTTCCCGCCGGCTGTGCGGAAACCGAGCACGCGGGCGGCTGCAGTGTTGGGTGGAATTGAAATGGATGCGGGAGCGTGGCTTGCCAGTATGCGTCATGTGACGAGACCTCGGTGGCCTGAAGAAAACCAGCACGTGCTGGTGTGTGCGCCGACTTCGGGAAAACCCGTGAACAGGCGGCACAACTCTTATCCCCATTTTCAACCCTAGAACAGGAAATAAATTGAATAGAATTCATAGATTAGTAACAAGCTGCATTTCGGTTGTCAACATGCGGAAATCGTCCGTCTGGTCCTGCCGGCATTCAAAATCCAATTGCCGTCACCGACACCTGCGGCGGCGACCCCCAGGGCGACCGACGGCACCGCGCGCCCCGCGTNNCCCCGCGCGCAAACCCGGCCGACCGCGGCCGTGTCCATCCCGTCCGCCGCCGGCAGCCGCATTTTCTTTCCCGTTTGTGACCCACTTCACAGATCTTTGCCTGCATTTGGTGAAAACTATTCCTGACGGTGGCATTCGGCCTGCCCCGAAACACACTTCGACCGGATTTCGGGTTGCATCCTGCGAGGCGGAACCCGTACCGGCGAGGTCCATCCCACCTCCGCGAAACGCGAGGCGGTGGGGCGAAGGGAGTTCCCGTGTTCAACCAACCGGTCCCGATCAACGCACCTGCAGAAAAGTTCATTCCGCCGCCGCCGGGCAATGTCTTGCCGCGCAAGCGCCTGTTCGATTCAATGGCGCGCAAGGCGGCCGGCGCCACGGCCGTTTGGGTTTCGGGGCCCGCCGGTGCGGGCAAATCCACCTTGATGGCCAGTTACTTGGCGGAACACGAAATGCCCTGCATCTGGTACCGGGTAGAGGCAGGGGATGCCGACCTGGAGTCGTTTTTCCGCTGCCTCGGACAGGCGGTGGATCGGGTTGCCGATGTTCCCCGCCCGCGCCTGCCGCTCTGGACGCCGGTGGACCCGCCGGGCGCGCCCACGTTTGCCGCCCGTTTTTTTGAAAAGCTTTGGCAGCGCTTCCAGGGGCCGGTATGGATCGTGTTCGACAACCTTCAGGTAGCTTCGGCCGATCCGCTTCTCATGCAGGCCCTGCGCCAGGCGGTGGAACGGGCCGCTCCGGGGGTGAAAATATGGATGCTCAGCCGCAGCGAGCCCGCGCCGCAGATGGCCCGCGCGGTGGCCAATCGGAGGATGGCCACCATGGGATGGCCGGACTTGTCTTTCACGATCGCCGAGTACGAAGCGGTAGCGGGGATGCTCGCCCCCGGCGTGCCGGCGCTCCGGCTGGCCCGGCAGCTGCACGGCCAAACCGGTGGCTGGATCTGGGCACTGGTGTCCGGCCTGCAGCACACCCCGACGGGTGGCGCACTTGCCGAATCGCCGCAGGGGCTTTCCCGCGTCTTCAACTATTTCGCCCGTGAGATCCTCTACACGCTGACGCCCCAGTGGCGGAGCTTTCTCCTGCAATCCGCGCTGCTGGAGGAGGTGAGCGCCGAGAGCGCGGCCCGGATGACCGGGATGAAGGAGGCCGGGAATATGCTCGAAAGCTTTGCCCGGCGCAATTTCTTCATTGAACGGCACGCAGGCCCGGTCACCACGTATCGCTACCATTCGCTTTTCCGCGATTTTCTGCGGCTTTATCTTGCCAGGACCGTTGCCCCGGAGGCAATGCGCAATCTTTACCGCCGCGCCGCGGCGACCCTGTTCGAATCCGGTTCAATGCATGAAGCCGTCCGACTGTATTCACTGGCCCGTGACGGGAACGGCCTGGCCGAAGCGATTCTAACCTGCGCCCCTCGCATGATCGCCCGGGGAGAACATCGAACCGTGCAGGAGTGGCTGCGCCTCCTGCCGCGGTCCATGGGCGATCAAAAACCCATGTTGATTTTTTACGAAGGGTTGAGCCGCCTTCCGATAACGCCGCCGGAAGCCCGATGCCACTTCACCCGGGCCTTGGCGAAATTTGGGCAGCGCAACGACCTCGAGGGGTGCCTGTTGAGCTGGTCGGGCATTGTGGAAACTTTTTATATCGCCCGTGACGGCACGCTCGAACTGGCCGATTGGATCCGGGAAGGCGAACGGTTGAGCGGGCTGCTGCCTTCCGATCCCGATTCCCCGATGCGGGTCAGATTCGCCCAGGGCATGCTGATGGCACTGACGCTGGCGGCCCCGGGCGGTGCCCAAACGGGCGTCTGGCTCCAGCGCTGCAGCCGCCTCCTGCTGCATTGCCCGGACCGCGACCTGAGACTGCGCCTGGCGAACACGATGGCGATCGCAACCTGCGTGCGGGGCGAGACCCATGACGCCGCCATCATCCTCGAACACCTCAGGTCCCGGCCGCCCTCGGCCGATTCACCGGTCGCCGACCGCATTGTCTTTCATCTTGCGGAATGCCTTTATTGCGTGCTGACCGGACGGAATGAAAAGTGCGTATCGGAGGTCGAGGAAGCACTGGCGCTCGGCAGTCAATGGGGGGTGAACGTCTTCGATTGTCTGTTGTACGCTTTATCGGCACACGCCGCGTTGGCGTCAGGAAACATGCATTCCGCCCGCGCGAACCTGGAGAAAATCGCGGTCCGACTGCCGCGCGCCGCAGCGTTCGACCTCGCCCATTACTACAGCCTCTCCGCATGGGAGGCCTATGCTCTGGGAAATCCGCGCCGGGCCCTGACTTTAAGTAAAAAGGGCCGCCGCTTCGCCATCGGGAGCGGTTGGCTCCCGGCCACCCTGGCATCCAATGTGCTGCATGCCAGACTGCTCGCCGAGAGCCGCCGCTGGCAGGCGTCCGAGTCGTTGATCGCGACCGCAGTACAGCAATCGCGTACGCTCGACCTGGTGGTGGCTGAATTCCATGCTTTGCTGGCACTGGCCGAACTGCGCATGCTGCAAGGCGCTTTCGACGAAATGCGGGAACCCTTGCGCGGGGCCTTCGCGATCAGCCGCGCCAAGGGCGTCATGGCCGCTCCCTGGACGTTGCGCAACCGATTGAGCGAACTGTGTCAGCGGGCGTTGCAATTCGGAATCGAAGAGGATCAGGTGCGCCGCTTCATCCGCCGCCACCGTCTGCTGCCGCCGCCGGTGGTCGTGGGCCCCGAGTGGCCCTTCGCCGTGCGCGTGCGCATTCTGGGCCAGCGCAGCGTACTGTGTGATCCAAAGCCGATCGCCTTGGCGGACAAAGCGCCCCCGAAATTGCTGGAACTGCTCGACCTGCTCGTCTGCAGGGGACCCGGCGGTATCGGCAGGCAGGCGGCCGCCGAGCGCCTGTGGCCCGAGGCGGACGGCGATTGCGCGCAGCAGAACATGAGCACCGCACTGCATCGCCTCAAAAAACTGCTCTGCCATGAACAGGCGATCGAAATCCGAAACGGACGCCTGGCGCTCTCGCCGCAATACTGCTGGATCGATGCCTGGCACTTCGAAAGCCTGCTGGAGCGGGCCGAAGCAGCCCGCGATATGGCAGCAAAAGAAAGCATGCTGAAAGCGGCCGTCTCTATTTACGACCGGCCGATTGCAGAAGCGAGTGCCGCCAGCGTGCTGTGGTTCCCCTATGCCGAGCGGCTTGAAAAGAAATACCAACGGGCCCGATCGGATTTGCAGCGTCTGATGGCGACTGCGCAGTGGCGGAAGATCGGCTGCTCCGCACCGGGTGCGGAACGCAGCTGCCGGTTGGCCGGCGGAGAAGGGTACCGATGCGCATAACCATTCGCACGGGGCGGTCGTTAGGCTGATGCTACACGTAAAAACCCTTGATGCGGGTCATGGCGTCGGATCCGAATTTTCCGAGGAAGAAAGGCTTCAATTTTTCGAACCACTTTCCGGTGCCGCCCGGGTTTACCTGCTGGGCTTCCAGGGCTTCGGTCACAAATTCTTCGATGTCCGCCAGTTTGTCCTTTGGCACATAGGCGAAGGCTCCGTTGGAGAGTGAAGCGATGAGATCGTCTGCGGTAAGGGCATGCGCGGTCAGCATGATGGCCGGTATTTCCTTGCGGACGGCGATTTCAAGCAGATCGTAGCCCCTCACCCCCATGATGTCCAGAATGGCGACATCAAAATGCCGCGAGTCCATCAACTCACGGGCGCTCTGAAAATCGGAAGCCCTGGACACGCTGTATGCTTCCAGAACTTCTTCCAGAGATTCCAGGATATCGGGTTCATCATCGACGATCAGGATGCGTTTGGGTTCCGTCGTCATGCGCACCTCCTTGTTAAGCCTCATCGGCAGGTGTGAAAAGATCCTCTTGTCCGAACGTGTCGGGGAGGGGTTTGACCGTGTGTGCCGGAAGTGGCGTGTTGCCCGCTGAAGATGATTTCATTATTACCATAAAGTTCGCAAGTAGCAAGTAAATGCTTTGAGGCTTCAAAAGAAAATAGAAATAACCGGCAAGCGATAATATCGGTTGTAATCGACCGATCGATTCAGTATTGAAAATAAGAGCGCGGGACTGATCTCAGCCGCGGCAATCGGCGGCTGGAGCGGGCCGGCCTTACCGCCGGCGGGAATTTCGGAGCGGCCGCCCCTCACCCGATATCCGGGGCCCTTTGACTCGGTTCAGCTTTTTTCAGTCTTGCGTCCATCTGCCCGGGACCGGCGTTGCGTTCGGCGGCCGCCACCCGCACCCGTTCCGATGCGGCAGGAGCGATCATGGTCGAGAGCGAAAACCGATCCGCAAACTGCTCCCCAAAGCCCTTTTGCCCATCAGTGGGTTTGAAGCGCCGCTTTGCGCGCCTCAGGGGCGGCGCCATCCGGAGCGCGCAGCTGAAGAAGTATATCCAGCTTTTCCAGTTCGGTCAGGTCATCGCATCGGAACTCGATTTCGAGAGGCTGTTCAAAACCATCATCGAACAGAACTGCCGTCTTTTGAACGCCGAGCGCAGTTCCATCTTCCTGATCGATGAACGCAACGAGTTCCTGCGGGCCTTTGTCTCGATCGATCTGAAACGGGATGAATTCAAGGTCCGGAAGCACCAGGGCATTGCGGGACAGGTATTCTGCTCCAAGATTCCCATGCTGATCAACCGGCCGTACGAATGCCCGCTGTTCAACCCGGAGGTGGACCGCAAAACCGGCCTGATCACCCGCAACATCATATCGGTGCCGCTGATCAGCCGCAGCCGGGACTGCATCGGCACCATGCAGGTGCTCAACAAACGCGACGGTGATTTTACCGGTGAAGATAAAGAGTTGCTCACCCATATGGCGAATTATTGCACGGGCGCATTGGAAAATTCACTTCTGTACGAAGACGCCAAGGCCAACGCCATCGCCCGGGGAAAGGCGATCGACCACTTGTCCCACGAGCTGAAAACGCCGCTGGCGGTGATATCGGCCGCCTTCGATCGGATCAACGCCCGGATCCCGCCCCCTCTTCTTCAGGATCTGGGCGGCACGATCGCCCGCGGCCAGCGCAACGTGGCACGGCTGCTGGATCTGCAGGAAAAGGTGAACGACATCCTGGCGGGCGGCGGTGCGGAGGTCGCCACGCGCTACGGGAACGCTGTTGCGGAGATCGCCGACCTTTTCGAGGAGATGGGCGAAAGCGGCGAAGCGGCCCAACGGTTGTGCAGCGCCGTGCTGGAGCGCCTGGACGCCATTCACCGCAGCGCGGAGGTTCATTTCCAGAGCATCCGCCTGCATGACTTTCTGAGCGAACTCAGCACCCGCATCAAAGCCTGCATTCCGGCCCGCCGCATCGATCTGCGCACCGAATTTGAAGCGGGCCTCGTCCTGCGCATGGACAGGGAGATATTGAACAAGACCTGTTCCGGTCTGCTGAAAAACGCCATCGAGAACACCCCCGACAATGGCTTGATTCAATTCACCGCCCGCGAAGACGGCGACGGCATCGTCATCGAAGTGCAGGATCACGGCACCGGCATCAGCGCCGAAAACCAGAGACTCATCTTTCACGGATTTTTTCACACGCAGGCGACCGCACTCTACTCATCCAAAACGCCCTACGCTTTCAATGCCGGCGGCGTGGGGGCCGGCCTGCTGCGGATTCGTAAATTTTCCGAAAGGTTTGGTTTCCGCATCGATTTCACGAGCACGCGCTGCCGCTATATACCGTCTGATTCGGATCTGTGCCCCGGCGACACCTCGGCATGCCGGCACATCGATGACGCCCGGGGGTGTATCGAATCGGGCGGCAGCACCTTCAGGCTGCGTTTCGACCGGACGTGTCCTCAAGACCGGTCCTTATCTGTCGGAGCGCCATGAAGTCCGGGCCGCTGGTCATCACCTTGTTCGTGCACGATATCAAGACGCCCCTGGCGGTAATCGATATCGGCGCCCGCTCGTTGGGCACCATGCCCCAGCGATACGGCCCCCTCGAACCGGGTGATGCGGAGCATCTGACCGTTATCCTCGACTGTCGAAACCGGGCCACTCTGCTGCTGGACCGTATTCTTCGGTCCACGCAACGCCCGAGGGGGTTGGGCCTGCTCAGAGCGGCATTTCAGAACCTGCGGCGTTTTTCACTGCCCAGGACGCATGGCGCCGAAACCGATGGGTTGCTGCCGGACATCGCATGGCTGCACGAACTGGACGCGCTCCTGGCCAGGATCGGCGATCGCATACAGGCGCTGGATCACACGAACGCGGGACCGGAAAAGCAAAAGGTGATCGGCCGCATGCGGCGCAACATCGACCAGGCACGCCACCTTTGCGCCAGGGCGGTCAACCTTTTGAACGGCGGCGGCAATACTCCGAATGCGTCGGCATACCGGCTGTCCGAAGTCCTCACGGCGGCGCTGATCGACGTTTTGGACCTCACCGACCCCGGGGCGTCCGACGCCCTGAATGCCGCCCGGCAGCTCGGGCAGATAAAAGACCTCCTGGCCGCACGCGGAATGCACATGCATGTCGAGGAGTGCTTCTGGCAGCAGGCTTGTGTTCTCGACTTCAACCGGGTGCGACAGGTGATTGCCAATCTTTTAATCAATGCCTTGAAATTCAGAAAGACGCGCGTCGATGTGCACATCGAACAGCAGCCTTCGAAGCTGATCATCTCGGTTTCGGACGACGGGATCGGTTTCCCTCCCGACCTGATCCGCTCGATCCGCAGCGGGAATTACCGAAGCATGCCGGCAACGCCCGCCGGAGACCTGCCGTTGCCCGGCCACGGCCTGGGACTGGCAGGGACCGGCGCCATGCTCCGGGAGATGGGCGGCAGTTTAGAAATAAGCCCGCCGGGCACCCCCAAGTCGATATCGGCTGTACTGAAGTGCTGCCCCCCGCCGCGGAACTGAATGAGCCCTGAAAGTCACAGTATTTTATCCAGCTCATCCCGGTCGAACTCGAACATGCGCTTCAGCTCGTCCTGCAGGTCGCGGCTCTTCCAACCGCTTCCGAACCTGTTGTCGAACAGGGGTTCAAGCTGTTGGAACCATCTTCCGCTCGGACGGACGCGATTTCGGGCCGCCGCGATCATGTCGACGAGAAAAACCGCGATCTCGGCGATGCGCTCTTTGGGAACATAGGCGTAGGCGCCTTCTGTTACGGACTTTTGCAGGTACGCCGGACTTAGCGCGTGGGCGGTGAGCATCAGAGCGGGAATCCGTTTTTCTCTGGCGATCTTCAAGAGTGCGTAGCCGTCAACGCCCATGATATCCAGAACCGCCGCGTCGTAGATATTGCGCTCGAGCAGCGCCCTGGCCGTTTCGAAGTCAAGCGCCTTATCGACGCGGCACATGTCGAGCGCTTCGGCCAGCGAATCCACAATATCGACCTCATCGTCCACGACCAGAATGTGTTTGCCCGATAGAACCCGATCATCGATCATGTTTTCACCTCCTGTGGGGACTTTCAATAAAACCAAAATCAAGGGCAGGCAGAAAAGGCCGACGACACATACGTGATGTCATCAGGCCGGGCCGGGTCGAGTTTGCGGAACACAGCGGCACGCCGGCAAGCGCGAAAACATCTTCAGCCGGCCTGCACCGAATAGAGCGGATTGCCGGGCCGTGTGGTCCGCGTATCAAGCATGAAAAGGGAATTGATGATCAGCAGAGATGATTTCTTTTAACACTTAACCGACGCTACACGCAACTTATTTCGTCCCGAAGCGAGGAAACGTCGCAAGTTTTTATTGATGCCGGAGTATATTAGTGTTATTCGAAAAGTAATCCCCAGTGCAGCCGCCGCCCCGGAAATACTTCGGTCTCATTGCTGCAACATAACAACCTATTGGGGCGCACTGACTTTTCGCGGGCAGCCTGTTGCATCTTTCATTGTATCCGAGCGTTCCGACACCGGCATTTCAGATTCACGGCTTCAGCATCGATGAAGAAAAAGGGGGTGGCAGATGAACGCCCCGGACCACCGGAAACATCTTCGAAAAAAACTCAATTCGCCGCGTGTGGCGGCGATCCTTCCACTCACCCCGGGTCCGCCCCCGCTCTGGCCGCCGACCCGATTCCGCTACGTGGACGTGGTCGAGCACTCCAGCGCGGGTGCAGCGCTCAGATCGGCATGCCCGCTCGAAGTCAACCAGCAGTTCTACCTGACGATATACCATTCCAGAGAGGGATGGAAAGACTACATTGCAACCTCCAGATGGTGTTCGGCGGATCATCACAAAAGCGATCTTTACGGCATCGGAGCCAGCGTGGCGCCGTTGCCGCAAGCAGCCAAACGGCAATTCGCCGATCCACCCAGATCCGGGCCGCTGCCGTCCGACTACGAATTTTTTCGAACCGTTCCCTTTCTGAGGGCCATTCACCGGGATGCGGTCTGCCCGCTTTTGAATGCCATCACGTTTCGTTTCATAGAAGCGGGAGCACGCTTCATCACGCAGGGCGAGGCCGGCGACAAGAGTTACATCGTCCAGTGCGGAGAGAGTCAGGTGGTGATCGAAAAGCAGGGACAGCTGCATCCGGTGGCACGGATTTGCAAAGGGGACTTTCTGGGGGAGATGGCCCTGCTGACCGGAGAACCGCGCAGCGCCCACGTGGTCGCCTCCAGCGACATGGAACTGTGGGAGATCAGCAAAGAACACTTCGAAAAGATGATCGCCAACGATCCGGCCGTCGGCTCGTTCCTGACCGAAATCATGTCCGAACGCTTTTCGAGCCGCAGCCTGACCGCCGACCGATCGATCGGAAAGTACACCATCACCGATATCATCGGGCGGGGCGGCTACTCCATCGTCTACCGGGCGATCCACATGGATTTGAACCGGCCCGCGGCCATCAAGATGCTGAAGCACGATATGGCCCTGAATGCGGAGTTTCTGGCCAAGTTCAGGGAGGAAGCCCAGATGATCGCCAGCTTCAACAATGAAAACATCGTCAAGGTCTATGACATCGAAGAATGCTACCGGACGGTTTTCATCATCATGGAACTGCTGGAAGGCCGGACGCTGAACGACCTTATCGAGGAAAAAGGCTGCGTGTCGCTGAAGGATACGATTGCAATCCTCCTGGACGTCTGCAAAGGGCTGCAATATGCCCACCACAGGGGGATCGTCCACCAGGATATCAAACCCGGCAACATCTTCATCTCCAGTGAAGGGACGGCCAAAGTCCTCGACTTCGGACTGGCGGCGCCTTGCGGCTCCGAACATTTCATGGTGGGCACGCCCTTCTACATGTCACCCGAACAAGTGGAATGCCTGCCGGTCGACGCGCGCTCGGACATCTACTCACTGGGGCTCACCGCTTTTGAAATGGTCACCGGCCACCGGCCGTTCGAAGCGGCGGACGCCCACCTGACGATGCGACTGCACGCGGAGCGGGACATTCCGGACCCCGGCGATCTGATGCCCGGCATGAATGGCGGCCTGCGCCGGTTCATCACCAGGGCCTGCGCCCGAAAGCCGGATGCGCGGTATCCGGACATTGCGCATGCCATGCGGGAAATCGAATCCATCGCCGACCAGCTGCGCATTATGAATAACGGCATCGGCTTCGGCAGGCAAAAAATGAAGACCCTATTTTTGTTTTACCGGGAGCATCAGGAGCCGAAGCTGAACCGTCTGGTGGAAGAATTCAGCACAAGGCTCAAGTCCCTGGACATGGATCTAAAAGCGCCGAATGTGAGGGAACCGTAGCGCGCGGAGCGAAAATCCGGGAAGGTGGGGCATGCCAAAGTTCGGTATCATGTCGGACATCCATTCCAACCTTGCGGCCCTTACGGAAGCGCTCTCCATTTTTCAGCAGCATCGGGTGGACCGAATTTACTGCATCGGAGACATCGTCGGATATGGCACCGAACCCGAAGAATGCTGCACCCTCGTCCGGGCTGCCGCCGATGCCGTGGTGGCGGGCAACCACGATCTGGCGGTCTGCAACCGGATCGACTATCTTCCGATCTTCAGCCCGGCGGCGATCGTGGGCGTGCAATACTCCAAAAAATTCCTGATGGACAGCTCCGTGGAGTGGTTGTGCGATCTGCCGCTGACGTACGAAGACGCCTGGCTGCAGATGGCGCACGGATCGCTGGAGCAGCCGGATCAATTCTATTATCTGCGAAACAGCGGTTCACCGGACAAGGACATCATTTACCAGGAAGTTGCCCTGACTTTCGATCGCATGACGCGGCCGGCGTGTTTCGTGGGGCACACGCACGAGCCGCTGATGTACATCGAAGAGTGCCGCGGTCGGATCGCTACGCTGGCGCCGTCCCGGGAGGCGTTCTGTCTCGGCGGCCGCCGTGCCGTGATCAACGCTGGAAGCATCGGTACGCCGCGCGGCAGGGACAAGCGGGGCTGCGCTGTGATCTACGACAGCGACCGGAACACCATCCTGTTCGAGAACTTTTCGGTTTCGCCCTCGTCGATTCCGGAGTGGATCGCGCGGGCCCTCGATTGGCCTGAATGACCGGATGCCGGCCATTCGAGGTTTCGCGCCGCCGGGATCTTTGCGCATTGTTCGATCATCAAAAAGGGAGAGAAGAATGATGCTGAACCTTCAGAAGATCAAAATCGACTATTGCGTGGAACAGGTCAAGAAAGCCTACCGGCGCAACTACAGCGAGATGGATCAAGACCTGGGCAATATCCTGATCTGGTCGGTGTACCTCTCCCTGGAGAACATCGCCAATTCCGACGCGCTTTACCACGACATCGACCACACGGTGATGGTCACGTTGGCGGGCCAGGCGATCATCGAGGGCAAGCACCTCTCCCAGGGCGGGGTGGCGCCCAAAGACTGGGTGCATTTCATGGTCGCCCTGCTGCTGCACGACATC